>DASYZR010000163.1 GCA_035945995.1 bacterium | reverse complement strand
AGGAGGAGGCGCGGCCGCAGCGCGAGCGCCCGGGCGATTTCGAGCCGCCGCTGGTCGCCGTAGGCCAGGTTCTTGGCCATCTCGTCCTCGCGCCCCCGCAAACCGACGAACGCCAGCAGCTCGCGCCCGTCCCGGTGCGCGCCCTCCTCCTCACGGACGATCGCTCCCGTCCCGAGCACGATCCGGACCGGATCGGCGGTGAGATGGGTGTGCATGCCGATCAGCACGTTCTCGAGCGCGGTCATGTTGGCGAAAATCCGGATGCTCTGAAACGTCCTCGCGATCCCGAGGTGGGCGATCTCGTGCGCCCGCAGGCCCGTGATCTCGCGTCCGGCGAACGTAATCCTCCCGGCGGTGGCATGGTACAGCCCGGCGATCACGTTGAAGAACGTCGTCTTCCCCGCCCCGTTCGGTCCGATCAGGCTGACGACGCTCTCGGCGGGCACCGTGAAGTCGACGTGGTTGACGGCGACGAGGCCGCCGAACGTCTTCGTGACCCCGCGCGCGTCAAGGAGGAAGTCGCTCACGCGCCGCCCTCCGGCGGAGCGTCCGCGGCGCCGGTGGCGCCGGCGGCGGCGGAGACGTCCTCGGGCGGGATCTCCGCCGCGACCCGCTCCGTGATGATCGCCCGCGTCCGCCGCTCGGGGAACAGCCCCTCGGGCCGGAGCAGCATCAACAGAATCAGCCCCAGCCCGTACAGCAGGAACTTGAGGTCGACGAAATTCAGCCTCGTAAGGAGCGGAATCCCCCACGCGCCGCCGAGGCTGTGCGACCACTGGGTGAGATCGTTGAGGAAGAGGGTCTGGAACTCGTAGAGGATGCCGGCGCCCGCGATCACGCCGAAGACGCTCCCCATCCCCCCCAGCACCACCATTGCCAGAATCGTGAACGAGACGGTGAAATTGAACTGCTCCGGGCTCACGATCCCGAGCTTGGCGACGTAGAGGGCGCCGCCGAACCCCGAGAAGAACGCGCCGAACGAGAACGCGAGGAGCTTCGTCGTCGTCAGGTTGATGCCCATCGAGGCGGCCGCGACTTCGTCTTCCCGCACCGCGAGCCACGCCCGCCCGAGGCGCGAATCCCGGAGACGCAGGACCGCGATCACCGAGAGGATGAGGATCGCGATCAACGTGTAGTAGTACGGGACCGGGTTGAACCCGAAACTATAGCCGAACAGCGTCGGCTTGTCGATGCCCACCACGCCGTTCGTCCCGCCGGTGTACTTGGGAAGGTTCAGAAACACCGTCGGCACGATCTCGCCGAACCCCAACGTCACGATGGCCAGGTAGTCGCCGCGGAGGCGGAGGGTCGGCGCGCCCAGCAGCGCGCCGGAGACGCCGGCGATGATCGCGCCGAGGAACAGCATCGGCCAGAACGGCATGTGAATGTTGTAGAAGGGCGACGCCGAGAGCGCGTACGTGTACGAGCCGATCGCAAAGAACGCGGCGTAGCCGAGATCGAGGAGTCCGGCGAAGCCGACGACGATGTTGAGCCCCAGCGCCAGGAGCGCGAACACGGCCGCGTCGGCGGCGGCGTTGACGTGCCCGGGATTGTGATCGATGAGCGGGTAGAGCAGAAACAGGACCAGGGCGCCGAGCGCGAAGCGGTACCGCCCCAGCCGCTCCAGCACGCCGGGCCGCGCCACGGCATCCGGCCCAGCCGAACGCCCGGCCACGGGCCTACGTGCGCTCCGGCAGCTGCTGGCCGAGCAGGCCGGTCGGCCGGAAGATCAAGACCAGGATCAGGACGGAAAAGATCGTCACCTCGGCCCACTGAAAGCCGATGTACTGGGCGGTCATGACCTCGATGAAGCCGATGAGGAACCCGCCGAGCGCCGCGCCGGTGGTGTTGCCGATGCCGCCGAGTACGGCGGCCGTGAACGCGATGAGCCCGGCCCGGAACCCGTTGATGAACCAGGTGTCGCCGTAGTACAGGCCGGTGATGACCCCCGCCGCCCCCGCGAGCACCGAGCCGATGAAAAACGTCAGCGCGATCGTCTTGTTGATGTCGATCCCCATGATCTCGGCCGCCATCCAGTCCTGCGCCGTCGCCCGCATCGCCCGGCCGAGCTTCGTGCGGTTGACGAACAGCTGCAGCCCGACCATCATGACGAGCGAGGAGCCGATCACGATGAGCTGCATCTGCCCCACGCTCACGGGCCCGAGGTCGAAGAACGGGTTGGCGATGATCTGCGGGAACGGCACCGGCGACGGCCCCTTCCAGATCTGGAGCAGGTTCTCGAGACTGAACGAGACGCCGATCGCGGTCAGGAGCGGGGCCAGCCGTTGGCGGCCCCGCAGCGGACGGTAGGCGAACCGCTCGATCACCACCCCGGTCGCCCCCATCACGAGCATGGTCACGAGAAACACCACGATGAGCGCAAACGTAAGCGCCGCGCCGACCATGCGGTGCGTCGTGCCCATGAAGACGAGGACGGTGAGGGCCACGAACGACCCCGCGGTGTACACGTCGCCGTGGGCGAAGTTGATCAGCTCGATGATCCCGTAGACCATGGTGTAGCCGAGGGCCACCACGGCGTAGATGGCCCCGAGCGACAGGCTGTTGATCAGCTGCTGGCTGAAGAGGACCCAATTCATCGCAGACGGGCCGAGGGGGCGGGCTAGGCGATCCGCCTCCCGCCCCCTCGTTCCCTTTGGGTCGTCTGCCTAACTACTGCGCGATCTCTTGGTCGGCCCAGACCCACTTGCCGTTCTTCACCACGTAGACGCTGATGACCCGGTTGGTGGTGTCGCCGTTCGCGTCGAACCCGAACGTGCCGAGGATGCTCTTGTAGCCCTTGAGGGCGCGCACGTGCGCAAGGACCTTCGCGCGGTCCGGCCCGCCGGCCTTGACCGCGTCGATGATGACCTTCGCCGCGACGTAGGCGCTCGCGCTGTAGGCACCCGGATCATCGTTGAACTTGGCCTTGTAGGCCGCCAGGAAGGCCTTCGCGGAGGCGATCTTCGTCGCGTCGATCGCCGCGACCGTGCCGTAGGAGCCTTCCGCCGTATCGCCGGCGACCTTGAGGAACTCATCCTCGACGATGCCGTCGCCGCCTTCGTAGGCCGCCTTCAGGCCGACGTCCGGCATCTGCTTGCGGACCAAGCCGCCGCCCGTGGTGGTGACGCCGCCGAAGAAGAGAATGTCCGGATTCTCCGACTTGATCTTGGTCAGGATCGCGTGGAAGTCCTGAGTGCCCTTCGGAATACCGTCGTGGCTCAGCACGGTCCCGCCGAGCTTCTTGAACTCCTTCTCGACCTCGTCGGCGATGCCCTTGCCGTACGTCTCCGTATCGTCCAGGATCGCCATCTTCCGGGCCTTCAAGGCCTTGTACGCGTAGTCGGCCGCGACCGGACCTTGGAGATCATCCGTCGAGCAGATGCGGAAGTAGTTGTTCGGCTTGGTCCGAAGCGCCTTCGCATCCGGCCCCTTCGTGAGCGTGGGGTTCGTTTGGGACGGGGTGATCTGTACCACGCCCGCGGCGTTGCTGATCGGAATCGATGCCTTGCCGACGTTGCTGTTGAAGTTGCCGACGATGCCGACGACCGCGGAATCCGCGACCAGCTCCTGGACGTTCTTCGCGCCCTGGGCCGGATCGTGCACGCCGTTCACGGCGTCGTCCTTCAACACTTCCTCGAACGTGTACGGGCCGCCCGCCTTATTGGCCTGCTCGATCGCGAGCAGGACCCCGTTGTTGGTCGGCACGCCGTTCGGCGCCTCGCCCCCCGACATCGGCAGGTCCACGCCGATCTTGACGACCCGGCCGGCGGCCGCGTTGGCCGGATGCACGCCCACGCCGCCCGGACCGGCGAAGGCAAACCCCAACACCGCCAGAACGCTCATCAATGCGATAACTCTTCTCACCTAACCACCTCCCCTAAGCTCTGCGCCAAGTTCTCCCCCCGGGCTCTCGCCTACGCTCCCCCCTGCGCTCCCCATTACGGTAACCGCGTTCGGTGGGTTCGCACCTGCGCGCGGGATTCCTGCGTGCGGGTCAGCCGGCAGCGCGCTCTCGCACGAGGCTGCGCACCACAAACCCGACGTTCGCGGGGCGCTCGGCCAGCCGCCGCATGAAGTACGGATACCATTCCTCGCCGAACGGCACGTACACGCGGACGCGATAGCCCCGCCGGCGCAGCGCGGCCTGGAGGTCCCGCCGGATGCCGTACAACATCTGAAACTCGAACCGGCCGGCCGCGATCCCGGCCGCCTCGGCGGTCCGGCGGGCGTGGTCGATCAGTTGTTCGTCGTGGGTTGCGATGGCCGGATAGGTGCCCTTCAGTAGAAGTGTCTCGGTGAGCCGCGCGAACGCCGCATCGACCTCCGCCTTGCGCGGAAACGCCACGGCGGGCGGCTCATCGTAGGCGCCTTTGACGAGGCGGACGCCTGCGCCGAGCGTGTTCAACAGCGCGAGGTCCGCCGGACTGCGGTAGAGATAGGCCTGGATCACGAGGCCGACGTTGCGGCGGCCCTCGGCCCAGAGCGCCTGGAACAGCCGGAGCGTGGCCTCGGTGTGGGCGCTGCTTTCCATGTCGATCCGGACGAACATCGGGATCCCCGTCTGCACGGGGCCGGCCGCCCGGTCGAGGATCCGCCGCAGCAGCCGGCCGCACGTCTCGGGATCGACGGCGAGTCCCAGTTGCGTCAGCTTCAAGGACAGGTTGTTGTCGACCCCCCCGCCGGGCGGGGACTGGGCGCGCAGCGCATCGACAATCGTCAGATAGGCGTCGCCGCTCGCCTCGGCGCGTGCGCGGCTCGTCGTGTCTTCGCCGAGAAAATCGAGCGTGGCCGAGAGCCCCTCGCGGTTGAGCCGCCGGATGGTGTCCAGCGCCTCGTCGAGCCGCTCGCCGGCGATGAACCGACGGGCGGCCCGGCGCAGCACGGGATGCCGCAGCGCCGCGTCACGCAGGCGCCGCGACCGCGAGAGCCCGAGGAAGAGGTTTCGAAGGACGCCTAAGGGTAGATGCCTCGCGTCAGCAGCGCGTCGTTGAGCCGGCTCACGGCGCGCACGAGGGCCCCGGTCCGCATGTCGACTTCGCGCTCCTGCGCCGACTCCAGCACCTCGCGGAAGCTCCGAACCATGATCCGCTCGAGACGCTCGTTGATCTCCTCTTCCGTCCAGAAGAAGGACTGCAGGTCCTGGACCCACTCGAAGTAGGAGACGACCACGCCGCCGGCGTTCGCCAGGATGTCGGGCACCACAAACACCTTGCGTTGGCGCAGGATCTCGTCGGCCTCGGGCGTCGTCGGGCCGTTGGCGCCTTCGACGATGATGCGGGCCTTGATCTGCCCGGCGTTGTCCTTCGTGATCTGCCCCTCTAGGGCGCTCGGGACGAGAATCTCGCACGGCAACTCCAGGAGGTCGTCGTTGGTGACCGCGTCGGTGCCCCGGTAGCCGGCGACGCTGCCGGTATGCTCCTTGTGCCGCAGGAGATCGTTCGGATCGAGGCCCTTGGGACTGTAGACCCCGCCGCCGCTGTCGCTCGCCGCGACGATCTTGCACCCCTGCTCCGCCAGCAGCGCGGCGGCGATGCTGCCGACGTTGCCGAACCCCTGGACGACCACCCGCGCGCCGGGCAGGGGCACGCCGAGGTGGCGGGCCGTCTCGCGTGCGACGATGGTCACGCCGCGGCCGGTGGCCTCGACCCGCCCCTGGGAGCCGCCGATCGACAGCGGCTTGCCGGTGACGACGGCCGGCACCGAGTAGCCGCGGTGCATGCTGTAGGTGTCCATGATCCACGCCATGACGCGGGGACTGGTCCCGACGTCGGGCGCCGGGATATCGCTCTCCGGCCCGATGAGCATCGAGATCTCGGTCGCATAGCGGCGGGTGAGGTGCTCGAGTTCCTGGAGCGAGAGCTCCTTCGGGTTGCAGATCACGCCGCCCTTCGCCCCGCCGTAGGGCAGGCCGACGACGGCGCACTTCCACGTCATCCACATCGCGAGCGCCCGCACCTCGTTCAGCGTGACGTCGGGATGATACCGGATGCCGCCCTTCGTCGGCCCGGGTACGGTGGTGTGGTGGACGCGGTACCCCGTGAACACGCGGACGGATCCGTCCTCCAGTTTGACGGGAAAGTTCACCGTGAGCTCGCGCTTGGGATGCGCCAGCAGCTCCCGGACGCCGCGCTTCAGCGCGAGCATGTCCGCGGCGATCTCGAACTGCCGCAGCGCCACCTGCCACGCGTCCTCACGAGGTGCCGTCAGCACCGCCTTTGCCATGAGCCGTCGCCTCCTTAGGATTGTCCGCCCGGGGCTCAAACGCGCACGTACCGCCGCACCGCGAGCAGGCTCGCGGTCACGCCGATCACCACGCCCCACGCGAGGAGTTTCCAGACGATGTCGAACGCGACCTGCCCCAGATCCGGCAGGGGCACAAACGGCAGCGCGCGCGCGGCGCTCCGCACGAGCAGACCGTACCCGGCGGCGACGGCCACCGCGGCGCCGCACGCGCCGCAGGCGCCCGTCACGGCGCCCTCGACGACGAAGGGCCAGCGGATGAACCACGCCGTGGCGCCCACGAGCCGCATCACCTCGATCTCCGCGCGCCGCGCGAACACCGTGAGGCGGATCGTTCCCGCGATGACGATGAGGGCGACGCTGGCGAGGATCGCGCCGGCCGCGATGCCGACGAGGCGCACGGCCCGGGTGACGACGAGCAGCCGGTCGAGTACGCGCCCGCCGTCGCGCACCTCGTCGACGGCCGGCAGGTTGCGCGCCCCCACCGCGATCGCGCGCAACCGGTCGGCGCGCGTCGCCGTCACGACGAACGAGGCCGGCAGCGGGTTGCGGACCAGCAGGTCGCGGAACCTCCCGCGCGCGCCGAGCTGCGCTTCGAGCCGCGCGAGCGCTTCCGCCGCCGACACGTATTCGACGCCGGCCACGCCGGGCAGCCGTTCCAGGCGCCGGCGGAGGGACGCCACCTCCTCCGGGCCGGCGCCGGATTTGAGGTAGACGACCACCTGCAGCTGCTGCTCCAGCCCGGCCGCCACGTGATTGAGCGCCCCCGCCACCGCGAGCGCCGCGCCGAGCGCAAGCAGCGTCACGGCGGTGATGACGACGGACGCGGCGCTCATGAGGCCGTTGCGGACAAACCCCTGCGCGCCCTCCGCGAGCGCGTATCGCAGCCCGAGCGGGCGGATCCGCCGCGGCCGGTCGCGTCGGCGGCCCCCCGCGCTATCGTTCATGGGCGTCCGCGAGGTACCGCATACGGAGGTGCCACATGCGGTCGCGCCAGCGGCCCCCCGCGCTATCGCTCATGACGCCCCTGCCCGGCGTAGGCCCCCTCCGCTTCGTCCCGCACGACGGCGCCCCGGTCGATGGCGACCACCCGGCGTCGCAGCCGGTCGACGATGGACTTGTCGTGCGTCGTCACCACGACCGTAGTCCCGTCGCCGTTGATCCGCGACAGCAGCTGCACGATCTCCCACGAGGTGTCGGGATCGAGGTTGCCGGTGGGCTCGTCGGCGAGCAGCAGCGGCGGCCGGTGCACGAGCGCCCGCGCGATGCTGACCCGCTGCTGCTCCCCGGCCGACAGCTCGCCCGGCAGCGCATCGGCGCGCGCCGCGAGGCCCACGCGCTCCAGCAGGTCCATGACCCGCTGCTCGGCGTGCGGCGGCGGCGCCCCGGTGACCTCGAGCGCGAACGCGACGTTCTCCCACGCCGTCCTGCGGGGCAGGAGCCGGAAGTCCTGGAAGACGACGCCGACGCGCCGCCGCAGAAACGGGATGTGCCGCGCCCGCATGCGGGTCACGTCCCGGCCATCGACCAGCACCGTGCCGCGGGTCGGGATTTCCTCGCGGTAGATCATCTTGATCAGCGTCGACTTGCCGACGCCGGTCGGGCCGACGATGAACACAAACTCTCCCGCGGTGATCTCGAGCGAGACGTTGCGGAGTGCCATGATGCCGTTGGGATAGGTCTTGGACACCCCCGCGAACCGCACCATCGGGCGGGCGGGCCCGGCCCGCGTCAGCGGCCCGGCGCCCTGAGCGCCCACGTCCGGAGCACCGGGTCGAGCTCGTCGTCGGTCATATCGAGCCGGAGGGGGGTCACGGAGATTCTGTCGTGCGCGACGGCCCAGGAGTCCGTCCCGGCCGGGCTGTCGTCGTCCTCGGGCGACCCCGTGAGCCAGTAGTAGTCGCGCCCCCGAGGATCCGCGCGCTTCTCCACCCGGCTCACGTACCGCCGTGCGCTCTGCCGCGTGATCTCGACGCCGGCGATGTCGCCGGCCGGCCGGTTCGGTACGTTGACGTTCAAGAACGTATCGCGCGGCAGGCCGTGTTCGGCGACCTGCCGGACGAGGAGGGCGGCGAACTCGGCCGCGGGCTCCCAGTGGATGTCCCGAAACGCCGCCACGGACACGGCGATGGCGGCGATGCCGAAGAGGGCCGCCTCGACGGCGGCCGAGACCGTCCCCGAGTAGAGGAGGTCCATGCCGAGGTTGGCGCCGGCGTTGATGCCGGAGACGACCAGATCGGGGGGCTGGGCCAGGAGATCCAGGAGCCCGAGCACGACGCAGTCGGCCGGCGTCCCGTTCGTCGCCCACGCGGGGGCGGTGAGACCGGGCAGCGCCGCGCGCGTCGCGCGCAAGGGTTTGTGCAGGGTGATCGCGTGGCTCGCGGCGCTCCGCTCCTGCTCGGGCGCCACGATCGCGGTTGCGGCCACACGACTCACCGCCCGGGCCAGCGCGAGCAGTCCGGGCGATGTCACACCGTCGTCGTTCGTCAGGAGAACGCGCAGCGGACCGTCCCCCCCTGACGGGGGGGAATCAATCCTGGTCGCGCCACCAATCCGGAGAGACATCCTTCTTCTTATATGTCTTCACGACCGGCCGACTTCCCGCCTTCTCCCGCGCCACCCGCGTCCGGAGCTCTTCATACTCGTGGAGGTTGGTGAGCACCTTGAGGGTGTCCCACACCGCCTCTTCGACCTGACCGCCGTCCTTCAACAGGAGGTCCATTAGGGGCTCGATGACCCGCTTGTCGCGCAGCTTGCCGAGCAGCCGGACCACCAGCCGCTTGACGTCGGGGTCCTCG
This sequence comes from bacterium, assembly GCA_035945995.1. Classification (NCBI taxonomy): domain Bacteria; species bacterium. Next base: position 44,802 of record DASYZR010000163.1, on the reverse strand, counting down.
TCCGCGAGATAGGCGAGCAGGCGCTCGAACGACGCGTCCCCGAGGAGGCCGAACATCGCCTTGAGCGCGAACCGGCGAACCTTGCCGATCGGGTTGTCCATGGCGCCGGCCAGCGCGGCGAGGACGGCCTCCCGGTCGCCCTGCGACAGCGCCTGCACGACCTCGACCGGCAGGCCCGCCTCGCGGTCGCCCGGCGGCAGGGTGATGACGGCCCGCTCTTCCAGGCGCCCGATCGTCCCGACGACGGTCTCCTGAAGCCGCGGATCGGCGAGGAAGACGCCGATGATCGGCGCCACGACCCGCTTGTCGCCGATCCGCCCGAGGATCGTGAGCGCGGTGAGCTTGACGTAGTAGTTCTCGTCGCCGAGGGACTGGAGCAGCGCGTCGGTGCTGCGCGGCCCCATCTCGGTCAGGATCCGCCAGACCTGGGCGCCGATGCGGCGGCGGAGATAGCGGTCCTTGAACGCCCCCATGAGCGGCCCGACCGCCTCGGGGCCGATCCGGATCAGCGCGTCGGTGGCCGCGGCGACGAGCGACCGCTCCCGCCGGGACAGGACCTTGATCAAGGCGTCGCCGGCGCCGGCGTCGCGCAGTTCCCCGAGGCCCTTGACGGCCTGCACGCAGACCTGCTCCGAGCGATCGCCCAGTGCCTGCCGCATCGCTTCCATCGCGCCCTGCCCGCCGATCCGCCGCAGGGCCATGATGGCGCTCTTGCGCACGTACTCGTCCTGATCGTGCAGGGCTTCGGCCAACGCCGGCACGGCGCGCTCGTCCGCGAGCTTTCCGAGCGCATGCGCGGCGTCGCTGCGCAGCGTCACATCCGGGCTGCGCAACTGCTGCACGTACCGCTCGACCTCGTGCTCCGGCCCCGCCTGCTCCTGGCGACCACCCGATGGGGGCGTCGTCATGACACATGCCTCCTGGGGTTTGGCCAGACGTTCGCCGCCCCCCAAATCCTCTCCTATTGAATAATTTACCATGACGGCTATACTATCATCAGGTTGGCACGCGCGGAGGACTGCGGGGCTCGGTGAAGAGCCGCGAAGGCGCCGGCGGGGAACGTCCCCGCTTTGCCCACGCCAGCGAGGCGGAATTCGCCCGGATCCTCGATTTCTACGGGGTTCGGTGGGAATACGAACCCCGCAGTTTCCCCCTCCGGTGGGACGCCCGGGGCCGCACCGTCGAGAGCTTCAACCCCGATTTTTACCTGCCCGACCTCGACCTGTACATTGAGCTGACGACGTTGAAGCAGAGCCTCGTGACGAAGAAGAACCGCAAGCTGCGCCGGCTGCGGGAGCTCTACCCCGGCGTGAACGTGAAGATCTTCTACGGCCGGGACTACCGGCAGTTACTGCTGAAGTACGGCCTCGCGCCGGCCGCGGCCGCGCGGCCGCTCGTCCCGCGGTAGCCGGGGTGATCCCACCGCCCTCGGCGGACATCGAGGAAGTCGTCTTCAGCGAAGACGTGATCGCCCGGCGCGTCGGCGAACTCGCCCGGGCCATTTCGCAGGACTACGCCGACCGCTCTCCGCTGCTCGTCTCGGTGCTCAAAGGCGCCGTGTACTTTCTTACCGACCTCACGCGGGCGCTCGCCGTGCCCGTGCAGATCGACTTCATGGCCATCACGTCCTACGGCAGCGCCCGGGCGCAGAGCGGGGTCGTTCGCCTGATCAAAGACCTGGACGTGGAGATCACCGGGCGGGACGTTGTCCTCGTCGAAGACATCATCGACACCGGGCTGACCGTGGGGTATCTTCTGCGGCTGCTGCAGGCGCGCGCGCCGGCGAGCCTGCGGATCTGCACCCTGCTCGACCGGCCGCACCGGCGGATTCTCGAGACGCTCGACATCACGTACCGCGGCTTCGAAGTGCCCGACCGGTTCCTGGTCGGCTACGGCCTCGATTATCGCGAGCAGTACCGGCACCTGCCGTTCATCGGCGTGCTCAAGAACGAGATCCTGGCGGGCGCCGCGGCGAACTCCGCCGGGTAGCGCGCCGCGGATCTTCGGGGCCGCGCCGGAGGTCCGCCGCCAGCACCCGGGCGGGGCCCATCGTGCCCGCCCCGAACCGGTCGTTGATCGCATCCACCACGCGGTCGACCGGGGCGGGGTCCCGCCCCACCGCCCGGTCGGCGCCTCCGAACAGGCCGACCTGGATCGCCGCGGGATGCTCGAGACCGGACATCGTGACCCCGACGAGGCGCACGCGCCGCGGGAGCGGCCCGAGCGAGCGCCAGAGGTCCTCGGCCGCGCGCGCGATGCGGCCGCCGTGATCGGTCGCGACGGGCAGTGTGAGGCGGCGGGTCCGCGTGTCGAACGGCTCGAAGCGCACCTTCAGCGTGACGACCCGGCCCACGACGCCGGCCGCCCGGAGCCGGCGCGCGACGTCCTCGGAGAGCGCGCGGCGCGTCCGGGCGAGCAGCCCCGCGTCGCGGGTGTCGCGCTCGAACGTCACCTCGCGACCGATCGACTTGGCCTCGCCGCCGGCGTCGACGGGCCGGTCGTCCTCGCCGCGGCTCAACGCCGCGAGCCGCTCGGCGGCGAACCCGAGAATCGCCCGCAACGTGGCGGCCGGCGTTCGCCGCAGCGCGCCGATCGTCGAAATACCGTGCGCGCGCAGGCGGTCCCGCGTGCCCGGGCCGACGCCCCACAACGCGTCTACGGGCAACGGGTCGAGGACCGCCTGGACGTCGTTCGGCATGACGCGCCGGACGCCGTCGGGCTTCGCGAGCTCGGAGGCCAGCTTGGCCAGAAACTTGTTGGGCGCGACGCCGATCGACGCCGGCAGCCCCAGGCGTTCGCGAATCCGCCGCCGGATCGCGCGGGCGAACGCGAGCCCCGGCTCCCCTGCCTCGTCCCGCGCCTCGCCCGGCGTGGGGCCTGCCCCGCCGACTGCGGGGCAGCCGGTGAGGTCGAGGAACGCCTCGTCGATCGACACCGGTTCGACGTGCGGCGTGAACGTCTCCAGAAGCGCAAACAAACGGTCCGAGTCGGCCCGGTAGCGCTCCATGTCGGGCGGCAGAAAGACCGCGTGCGGACACAGCTCGAACGCCCGGCGCGAGGGCATCGCGGACCGGATGCCGTACCGGCGCGCCTCGTACGACGCCGCGGCGACGACGCCGCGCGCGTGGGGGCCGGCGCCCACGACGACCGGACGGCCGCGATACTCGGGATGGTCGCGGACCTCGATGGCGGCGAAGAACGCGTCCATGTCGACGTGCGCCACGAGGCGTGATATCCTCATTTCAGGCTGGAGTAGCGCAGCGTCGCCTCATTCACCTGCACCTCTCACACCGGCCCGACGCACGCAGCGTGGGGGGATCCCGTGGTCACCATCGAGTCCACCGCGGCCATGGCCGCCGGCGTATACGAACGAATGACGCGGACGCTCGCCGTCGTCCGGCGCCGCCTCGGACGGCCGCTCACCCTGGCGGACAAAGTGCTGCTCGGCCATCTCGACGACGCGAACACGCAGGACCTGGAGCCGGGGCACAGTTATCTGCTGCTTCGCCCCGACCGCGTGGTGCTACAGGACGTGCTGGGACAAACGGCGATGCTGCAGTTCATGCAGACCCGGCGCACCGCCGTCGCCGTGCCCACGACCATCCACTGCGACCACCTGATCCAGGCGCGGACGGAGGGCCAGGCGGACCTGCGCGCCTCTCTCGAAGAGAACGCGGAGGTCTACGATTTCCTCCGCTCGGCGGCGGCGAGGTACGGCGCCGGCTTCTGGGGCCCGGGTGCCGGGATCATCCACCAGGTCGTCCTGGAACACTACGCGTTTCCGGGCGAGCTGATCATCGGCACCGACTCGCACACGCCGAACGGCGGCGGCCTCGGCGCCTGCGCCGTCGGCGTGGGCGGCGCCGACGCGGTCGAAGTGATGGCCGGCCTGCCGTGGGAAGTGCTGTATCCAAAGCACATCGCCGTCTACCTCACCGGCGAGCTGAACGGATGGACGGCGCCGAAGGACGTCATTCTCTTCGTCGCCGGCCAGTTGACGGTGGCGGGGGGCACCAACGCCATCGTCGAGTACATCGGACCCGGGGCGCGGACGATCAGCGCGACCGGCAAGGCCACGATCACCAACATGGGCGCGGAGCTCGGCGCCACCACGTCGATGTTCCCGTACGACGAGCGGATGGCCGCCTACCTCGAGGCCACCGGCCGGGGCGATCTCGTTCCACCGGCGCGCGAGCACCGCGACCTCCTGGCGCCCGACGCCGAGGTGGAGGCCGATCCGGAGCGCCACTACGATCGGGTGATTCGCCTCGACCTCTCGGCGCTGGAGCCGTACGTGGTCGGCCCGCACTCCCCGGACCGCGCCCGGCCGGTCTCGCGGCTGGCCGCCGAGGTGGCCGACGCCAAGAACGCGTTTCGGGACGATATCTCGACCGCGCTCATCGGCAGCTGCACCAATTCCTCCTATGAGGACATGAGCCGCGCCGCCGATGTGGCTGAGCAGGCGCGGGCCCACGGCATCAAAGCGGCCGTGCCCCTGCTCGTCACGCCGGGGTCCGAGCAAATCCGCGCGACGATCGACCGGGACGGCCAGATGGCGTCGCTGACCGAGATCGACGCGACCGTCCTCGCGAACGCCTGCGGCCCGTGCATCGGCCAGTGGCGGCGGGCGAAGGCGGCGGCGGCGCCCAACACGATCGTCACCTCCTACAACCGCAACTTCCCGCGCCGCAACGACGGCCAGCCCACGACGATGAATTTCATCGGCAGTCCCGAGCTCGTGATCGCGTTCGCGCTCGCGGGACGGCTGTCGTTCAATCCGCTCACCGACGCGCTCACCGGCGCCGACGGCCGGCCGTTCCGGCTCCGGCCCCCGGCCCCGGCCCCGGAGGTCCCGGCCAAGCCGTTTGATCCCGGGCGCATCACCTACGTCGCGCCGCCGGCCGACGGCCGCGGCGCGGAGCTCCGGGTCGACCCGCGCAGCGAGCGCCTGCAGCTGCTGCAGCCGTGGCCGGCCTGGGACGGCAAGGACCTGACCGACATGCCGATCCTGCTCAAGGCGAGCGGGAAGACGACCACGGACCACATCTCCCCCGCGGGCGTGTGGCTCCGGTACCGCGGGCATCTCGATAAGTTCAGCGACAACATGTTCATGGGCGCTGCGAACGCGTTCACCGGCGAGACCGGCAAGGTGAAGAACGTCGTGACCGGCGAGACGGGGCAGCCGGTATCGGCCGTGGCCAGGGACTATCAGGCCCGCGGACTGCGCTGGGTGGTCGTCGGAGACCACAACTACGGCGAGGGCAGCAGCCGCGAGCACGCGGCGTTGTCCCCGCGCTTCCTCGGCGGCGCGGCGGTCATCGCCCGCAGTTTCGCCCGGATTCACGAGACGAACCTCAAGAAGCAGGGCCTGCTCGCGCTCACGCTGCCGGATCCCGCGGACTACGAGCGCTTCCGGGAAGACGACCGCGTGAGCCTCGTCGGACTGGCCCAGATGGCCGCCGGCCGGCCCGTGGAGTGCCGCATCGGGCACGCGGACGGCTCGACCGAAACGCTGTGGCTCAACCACTCCTACAGCGATGCGCAGCTCCAGTGGTTCCGCAAGGGGTCCGCGCTGAATCTCTTCCACAGCCAGGAGCCACTTGGTGCGCCTTAGCGAGTGGACCGACAAAATTCTCTGCGAATGACGGTCCCTCTCAACGCTGGCAGCGCGGACAAAAGTACGTAGTCCGTCCCGCGATCCGGGCGACGCGCAACGGACCCCCGCACCGGGGGCAGACACCCCCCGGCGCCCGAACCGCCAGCAGCGTCCCCTCGGCACCGCGGCGGCGTGACAGCGCGCGCACGGCCCGCCGCAGGACGCGCCGGATCGACCGGTAGAACGCCCCAATCTCGAGCGGCCGCAGCGTGCGAATCTGCCGCGCCGGATGGAGGCGCGCCTGATAGAGGATCTCGTCGGCGAAGATGTTGCCGATGCCGGCGATGAGGTCTTGACGCAGCAGGAGCGCCTTGAGCGCCCCGCGCCGCCCGCGGAGCAGGGCGCGCAGGCGCGCCGGCGTGAACGCGGGGTCGAGCGGCTCCACGCCGAGCCCCCGCAGCCCCGAGACCGTGTCGAGCGCCCGGGCGCCGACCAACTCGACGTGCCCAAACCGCCGCTGATCGACGAAGCGAAGCTCGTCGCCGTCGAACCCGATCATGAGGCGCGTGTGCGGCCGGAGGGGGTCCGTCCTCCGCACCACGGCGATGTCGCCCGTCATCCGAAGGTGCCCGACGATGACGAGGCCGCCGCTCAGGTGGACGAGGAAGTACTTGCCGCGGCGCCCGACGTCGCGGATGCTCCGGCCGCGCAGGCGCCGGCCGAAGACGGACGGGCGCGGAGACCGGACCACCGACGGGTCAGGCAACGCGACGCGGGTGATGCGCCACCGCAGGATCCGCCGGCGGAGCCGGCGGGCGAGCGCCTCGACGTCCGGGAGTTCCGGCACCCCGCGGTCTTTAGGCCTCGACGGCCGTCCAGCCGGACACGAACGTGCGCACATCTCCCGTCTGGAGATCATACACGTGGCGCCGGATGGCGCCGATGTCGGCCCCGTAGACGTGAATGGCGCCGCCGTCCCGCTGGGACCGATAGCGCACCTCGTGCTCTATGCCGCGATAGATGCCGATGACTCCCCACGTGCCGTGATCGTGAACGGGGGTGACTTGGCCCACGTCCCAGACGGCCGATGCGATGGAAAAGCGTCCGCCGGGCTCCACCCAGATAGGATACAGTACATAGTTGCCGGTCTTCGGCCTGGTGTAGCGGGGATCCAGCACGTCCGGTTCGTTGAGCAGCGACCGCAGGAGCGCGGCCACCTTCTCGGGTACGACCTCTTCGCCGCCGCCTTCGTCGACAACCGTCCGGACCTCCTCAACGAAGCGCAGCATCGGAACCCCCCGCCATTTGGCTTTCCTCCCGGCTCACGGCGTGACGCGGAAGCTACCCGTTGACGCGCTCCGCGTTCGTGGCCCCGCCCCGGACCTCCTCCGGCCCGGGAGGGTCGGGGATCGGCGAGTCGCGCCGGCGGCGCAGGGGACGTCTCGCACCCGCCGAATCCGGTCGCCGTGTCCGACGCCGATCCTCACACGCTCAAGAGCACTCTCGTCACCGCGATCCGGCTGCTGGCCGCGGAAGGGCTCATGGACATGAACGGGCATCTGAGCGCGCGGCTGTCCGGAACGAATCATCTGTTGATCAACAGCCGCCGGGCGGGCCGCAGCACCGTGGGGCCGGAGGACATCGTGACCGTCGATCTCGACGGCCGGCCCGCCGGGGGAGACGGGGAACCGCCGATCGAGACGCCGATTCACACGCGCATCTACGCGGCGCGTCCGGACGTGCAGTGCGTCGCCCATCTCCATCCGGCCGTCGCGACCGCGTTCACCGTTGCCGATCGGCCGCTCGTCCCGGTGTTTCAGTTGGGCGCCATCTTTCCGACGCAGGGCCTGCCCGTATATGACGACCCGGACCTCATTCGCACGAACGAGGACGCCGATGCGGTGGCGCGCGTATTGGGATCCGGCCGTGCGGCACTCTTGCGCGGCCACGGTGCCGTCGTGGTCGCCGACGACATCGAAACGTGCTTCACGACCGCGATCTGGCTGGAGGAAAATGCGAAGCAGCAACTCCTGGCGTCCGCGCTCGGCACCCCGCGGCCGTTCCCCGACGAGGTCGTCCGCCGGGTCCGGGAGAGCCTCTGGCACCGGCCGATCGTCTTGAAGACCTGGGACCACTACGTCGCCAAGAGCCGGCGGGAAGGGATCCTCTAAGGGAGGCGCCGCCGGCCTCAGGGCGCGGCGGGCGGCCCGTCCCCCCGCAGGAGCCACCCCCACCGCTCGCGCGTCTGCCGCTTGTATTCGGGGTCCGGCCCGATGGGAACCGGAAACCGCTCCTTCCACTCCCACGGCCGCGTCGCGTCGATGATGACCCGGGAATTGAAGCCCTTGTGATCCGGGTGAATCGCGGGATCGAGCGGCCCGCTCCAGCACCGGCGGATGATTTCGTAATCGCCGTCCGGGTCCGCCCGCGTCAGCACGGCCCACATCACGTCGTTGAGGTCGGTGATGTCGATGTCCTCGTCGACCACGACCACCATGCGGTTGAGGTAGGCGCCCGCGCGCACCTGCGAGGCGAGCAGTCCGGCCTGCCGGGCGTGGCCCGGGTACATCTGCTTGATGGCGACGATGTACAGGAGCCGGCAGCCGCCGACCGGATGGCAGTACACGCCGGTGATGCCGGGGACGCCGGCATCTTTGAGCGCCTTGCGCAGCAACCCGGACCGGAGATATTTCCGGAAATGGTGCGCCTCGTACGGCGGCTTCTCGGGCGGGCACCCCATGAGGATGGGGTCGTTCCGGTGGTAGATCGCCTTCACGTCGATGACCGGCTCCTCGCGGCTGCCGCTCGCGTAGTAGCCGGTCCACTCGCCGAAGGGCCCCTCCATGAGCCGCGCGTTCGGGTGCACGAATCCCTCGATGACGATCTCCGCGTGCGCCGGCAGCGGGAGCCCGGTGTGCCGCCCGCGGATGACCTCCACCGGGCCGCCCTTCACCGCCCCCGCCCACTCGTACTCGCTCACGCCGAGCGGGATCTCGAGACAACTCGCCAGGAAGAGGATCGGGTCCATGCCGACGATCGCCAGCACCGGCATCGCCTCGCCGCGGCTGAAGTACTTGTCGCGGTGCAGGCGGCCGTGCTTTCCGGGCGAGATGTACAGCCCGGCGCGGTTGCGGTCGTGGATCATCACCCGGTAGGTGCCGAAGTTGATCCACTGCGAATCGGGGTCGCGCGTCACGTCGGCCACCGCGGTCCCGATATACCGCCCCCCGTCCTGATCGTGCCACTTCGGCGTCGGGAACTTGTACAGGTCGATCGCGTCGCCCTCGAGGACGTTCTCGAGCACCGGCCCGTCCGGCACTTCCTTGACCGGCACCGGATCGATGCGATTGAGCCGCTGCTCCCACGCGTCGATCAAGTCGAAGGCGCCGATCTGGGGATCCATCCCCAGCGTGAACGCCAGCCGGCGGCGCGCGCCGAGCGGATTCACGAGCACCCGGTAGCCGCGCGGGTAGCCGGGCACGGCGTCGAACAGCGCGGCCGGTGATTCTTCCGTGTGGTGCAGCATCTCCGCCACGCGGCCGATGTCCTCTTCCCACGAGGCCCCGTCCACGCGGCGCAGCTCGCCCATCTCGTCGACGGCCCGAAGCCAGTCGCGGAGATCGGTGTACGGCCCCGTCCGCCGGCCGTGGGCGATCGTTTGGCTCATCGCCATCCTCCCACCTGCAGCTGCGTACGATGCCACGGGTTCACGTTCATGCCGCGATTCCCTGCTTGGCGGGATGGTATGATGGGCACGTCGGCACGAACCGCTGCAGCATTCGGGAGGGGATGGCGATGGCTGGTGAAGCGCGGATCGCTCAAGAAGACCGGCTGCCGCAGGAATGGCGCAAGAGCGCGTACGAGCGGTGGCTCGAATCCGAGGGCGTCCCCGTCGTCGCGGGCTACGCGGTCCCGGATCTCCGGGAAGTCGCGGTCGCGCCGTGGCCGCGGCTCGAGGCCCGCGGCGCCTATCTCCGGCTGGCCGGCACCGAGGATACGAACAACGCCTATATCGTCGAACTCGCGCCCGGGAAGGGTACGGCGACCGAGCGGCACGTGTTCGAAGAATTCTACTACGTCGTGGACGGCCGCGGCGGCTGTGAAGTCTGGAACGACGGCGGCGCGAAGCAGTCGTTCGAGTGGCAGGCCGGCAGCCTCTTCTCGATTCCGCTCAACTGCTCGCACCGGCTCCACAACGGCTCGGGCCGGGACCGGGCGCGGCTCCTCGGCGTGACGACCGCGCCAATGATGATGAACCTCCTGCACAACACCGACTTCCTCTTCAACTGCCCGTTCGACTTCCTCGACCGCTTCGACGGACGGGCCGGCTACTTCGGGGGGGAAGGCACCCTGTACCCGGGCCGCGTCTGGGACACCAACTTTGTCGCCGACGTGAACCGCTTCCAGCTGCACGAGTGGGCGGAGCGAGGCGCCGGCGGCAAGAACGTGATGTTCGAGTTCGCCAACAACACCCTGTGCGCGCACATCTCGGAGTTTCCGGTCGGCACGTACAAGAAGGCGCACCGGCACGGCCCCGGCGCCCACGTGATCCTCCTCGAAGGCGAGGGGTTCTCGGTGATGTGGCCGGACGGGGCCCCGGACATGACCGACATCCCCTGGCACCCGGGCACGATGTTTGTGCCGCCGGGCATGTGGTGGCACCAGCACTTCAACACCGGGCCACGGCCGGCGCGCTACCTCGCGATCCGCTGGGGCGGCGCCAAGTGGAAGGTGGCCCGCTACCTCGACATTCAGGGCGTGGACAAAAGCAAGAAGGACGGCGGCAACCAGATCGAGTACGAGGATCAGGATCCGCGGATCCATCGCCTGTTCGCGGAGCGGTGCGCGGCGCGCGGGGTCCCCGTGCGGATGGACGCGTTTTCGGTGCGGGTGTAGCGGGGGGATGCACGAAGACGACAATGAGCACATCCATCTCGGCGGCGACGCCGACCCGGCGGTCTACGTCGGCGAGCACATCCGCCTGCGCAGCGCGGGCATCGACATCGGCTCCTCGACGTCGCACCTCGTCTTCTCCGACCTCGTCCTGACGCGCCAGGGGCGGTATCTGTCGAGCCAGTACACGGTCGTGCACCGGGAGGTGTCCTTCCGCTCCCGCGTGATCCTGACGCCCTATGCGTCGCCGTCTCAGATCGATACCGCGCGCATCGCGGCGTTTCTCGACGAGGCGTACCGGGAGGCCGGCCTGGCCCGGTCGGACATCGATTCGGGGGCGGTCATCACCACCGGCGAAGCCGCGATGAAGGACAACGCGGCGCCGATCATTCAGCTGTTTTCGGCGGACGCCGGGAAGTTCGTGTGCGCCACGGCCGGGCCGCATCTCGAGAGCCTGCTCGCGGCGCACGGCTCGGGCGCCGCCGCGATGTCCCGGGAACCGCAGCACCCGACCGTCCTCAACGTGGACATCGGCGGCGGGACCACGAAGTTCGCGGTCTGCCGGAAGGGCGCCGTCCAGGAAACGGCGGCGATCCACGCTGGCGCGCGTCTGCTCGCCTGGGGGCCGGACGGCGTGCTGCAGCGCGTCGAGGCGCGCGGACGCGCGTTTGCCGACGAGGCCGGCGGGGACGCGGCCGTCGGCCGCCGCCCGCCGGCCGAGCTCCTGGACGCGGTCGCGAACCGCATGGCCGATCTCGTCGTCCGCGTCATCGACGGACGGGCGCCCACGAACGGCGACGACGGTCTGTGGATCACGGAGCGCCTCGGGACCCCCGGCCCGTTCACGCATCTCGTGTTCTCCGGGGGCGTCGCGGAGTACATCTACGGGTGCGAGGCCGCGGAGTTCGGCGACCTCGGGCCGCGGCTGGCCCGCGCGATTCTCGCGCGCTGCCGGGGCCGCGTGGTCCTGGAGCCGCGGGAACGCATTCGCGCGACCTGCATCGGCGCCTCCCAGTACACCGTGCAGGTGAGCGGCAACACGATCTTTCTGTCGGACGCGGGCCTGCTGCCGGTGCGGAACGTCCCCGTCGCGGCCGTCCGCGGCCTGGACCGCCCCTCGCCCGACCGTGTCGCCGACGCGGTGCGCCGGGGGCTGCGGCGGCTGGACCTGACGGACGGGCAGGACCGGTTCGCGCTCGCGATCCACTGGCACCACGGACCGCAGTATCCCGCGCTGGCCGCGCTGTGCGGCGGGATCGTGGACGCGCTGCCGGAGACGGTGGCGTCGGGCCGCCCGCTGCTGCTCGTGATCGACGCCGACGTGGCCGGCCTCATTGGCGGGACGCTCAGGGAGGAGTACGGCGTCCGCGGACCGCTCGTGTGCATCGACCAGATCGCGCTGCGCGAATTCGACTACGTGGACATCGGCAGCCTCATGCTCGAACAGAACGTCGTCCCGGTGGTCGTCAAGAGCCTCGTGTTCCACTAGCCGGCGTTCGCCGGAAGGATCGATCCCCGCCGGGCCGCGGCCGGCAGGTGTCGGCCGGCGAAACGTATAAATATCATACATTTCGTGCCGTGCTCACCGGAGGGGCGTTCGATGTTTCAGCCTGTCCGCGCGACCCGGGCGTCCGACGGGATCATCCGCCAGATCAAGGACCTGATCTTCGACGGCCACCTCAAGCCCACCGACGCGCTGCCGTCCGAGAAGGACCTGGCCGGGCAGTTCCAGGTCAGCCGGATCACTGTCCGGGACGGACTGCGCGTGCTCGAATCGCAGGGGCTGATCAACATCAAAGTCGGCGCGCGCGGCGGCGCCTTCGTCGCCCGGCCGAGCACCCTGCCGGTGAGCGAATCCCTCGCCAACATGCTCCGGCTCAAGCAGGCGACGCTGCGACATCTCGTCGAGGCCCGGATCCTCGTCGAGCCCCACGTGGCCGACATCGCCGCGCGGCGCGCGACCGCCGAAGATCTGCGGGCCATGGAGGAGGCGATCGCCGCGGCCCGCGCCGGCCGCGCGGCCGGCGACCGCTACTTCATCCCCACCAGCGTAGCGTTCCACCTGGCGCTGGCGGAGGCGGCGAAGAATCCCGTGCTGTTCTTCACCGTCAACTCGTTCCGGGCGCTGTTCCACGAAGCCCTCGCCGCGCTGCTGCCGGCCGACGACATGGCGGAGCGCGCCGTCGACGATCATCAACGCATTCTCGAAGCGATCCGCGCGCGGGACGGCGAGCGGGCGAGGCGCCTGATGCAGGAGCACGTCTCCTACTTCGCCGCCCGGGTAAGTCCCACCGCAGGGGACGTCGACTCGCCCCGCCCGGCCGCGCGCCCCGGCGCTCCGGTACGGGCGAGGCGGCCGCGGGCCGGCACGGATCCCCGGGTGTGACACCGCGCGTGCCTCAGCCGCCGTCGGGTCCGCTGCGCTCCTACCGGGTTCTCGACCTCACCGACCGGAACGGGTGGCTGTGCGGACGCATCCTGGGCGATCTCGGCTGCGACGTCGTCAAAGTGGAGCCGCCCGGCGGCGATGACGGCCGGTTCGTGGGTCCGTTCGCCGGCGACGAGCCCGACCCGGAGCGCGGCCTGCCGTGGCTTGCCTACAACGCGAACAAACGGGGGATCACGCTGGCCGTGGCCTCGGCCCCGGGGCGGGAGCTGCTGCGGCGGCTCGCGGCGCGGGCGGACTTCCTCATCGAAACGTTTCCGCCCGGACACCTCGACGCCTGCGGCGCCGGCTATCGCGACCTCCGGGCGCTCAATCCCCGGCTCATCGTCACCTCCATCACGCCGTTCGGCCAGAGCGGGCCGTACGCGGCGTACAGGGGCACGGACCTGGTCGCGATGGCGATGAGCGGCTTCATGTCGCTCGTCGGCGAACCCGGCCGTCCCCCGCTCCGGGTCTCGCTGCCCCAGGCGCCGATGTGGACCGGCATGTACGCGGCCGCCGGGACGCTGACCGCGCACTACCATCGCGAGACCACCGGCCGCGGCCAGCAGGTGGACGTCTCGATGCAGTCCAGCCTCTTGTGGGCGCTCGCCAACGCGCCGGCGTACTGGAGCCTGGGGCGCGCCGACCTGCAGCGGGGCGGGACCCGCATCGTGGGGCGCAGCACGAGCGGCGCGGCCATGCGCGCGATCTACCGCTGCCGCGACGGCCACATCAACTTCATTCTCTACGGCGGCGAGGCGGGGCGCCGGTCCAACGAGGGCCTGGTGCGCTGGATGACCGCATCGGGCGAGGCGCCGGAGTGGCTTCGGCACAAGGACTGGGGTGCCTTCAACGTGGCGAGCGCCGCGCAGGACGAGGTCGACGAGATCGAGCGGCCCCTCGCCGCGTTTCTGGCGCGGCGGACCAAGGCCGAGTTCTCCGCCGCGTCGCTGGCGTACGGCATCCTGGGCTACCCGGTGGCCGACGCGCGGGACATCCGCACGGACCCGCAGCTGGCCGCCCGGGACTTCTGGCAGGCCGTGGACCACCCGCGCGACCGCACCGCGGTCACCTACCCCGGCCCGTTCGCCCGGTTCTCGGCGACGCCCGCGGCGATCCGGCGCGGCGCCCCGGGCATCGGCGAGCACAACGAGGAGATCTATCGCGGGGAACTGGAGCTCTCGGGGGACGATCTCGCGCGGCTGCGGCGGGAGGGTGTGGTGTGACGGTGGCCCTCGCCGGCATCCGGGTCGTCGAGTTCGGCGTGTTCGCGGCGGGCCCCACCGTCGGCAAACATCTGGGCGAGCACGGGGCCGTGGTCGTCCGCGTGGAGTCGCGGTCGCGGCCGGACGGGTTCCGCGTTCACTATCCCCCCTACAAAGACAACATCCCCGGGCTCAACCGCACCGGCACCTTCGCCATCTTCAACGACAGCAAGCTCGGCGTCACGCTGAACCTCAAGCATCCGCAGGCGCTCGGCCTGGCCGCCCGCCTGGTGGCGTGGGCCGACGTGCTGATCGAGAACTTCGTCCCCGGCGTGATGGCCCGCAACGGCCTCGGCTACGAGGCCGCGCGCGCGATGAACCCCTCGATCGTCTACCTGAGCTCGTGCAACATGGGCCAGACCGGCCCGAAGGCCGGCCAGCGGGGGTTCGGGTCGCAGCTCACGTCGCAGAGCGGGTTCACCTTTCTCGCCGGCGAGGCGGACGGCGACCCGATGCTGCTCTTCGGGCCGTACATCGATTTCGTGGCGGTCGGGTTCGGGCTGGTCGCGGTGCTGGCCGCGCTCGACCATCGCCGGCGCACCGGGCAGGGACAGCACATCGACCTGTCGCAATACGAGAGCGGGCTGCAGTTCATCGCACCGGCGTTGCTCGAGTACGAGCTCACGGGACGGCTCCGCATGCGGGCGGGGAATCGGAGCGCGCATGGCGCGCCGCACGGCGCGTATCCCTGCCGCGGCGAGGACCGGTGGTGCGTCATCGCGGTCTGCTCGGAGGACGAGTGGCGCCGGTTCTGTGAGACGGCCGGCCACCCGGAGTGGACCGCCGACGCGCGGTTCGCGTCGCTCGCCGCCCGCAAGGCGCACGAGGACGCGCTCGACGCCCTCGTCCGCGGATGGACGTCGGAGCGCGACGCCCGCGAGGTGATGGACGCGCTCCAGGCCGCGGGCGTGCGGGCCGGCGTCGTGAACCGCCTTTCCGACCTGTTCGACGACCCGCAGTTGCGCCACCGGCTCACCTGGCGGGAGCTCGAGCATCCGGAGCTGGGCCGGTTCTCCTACGAAGCGCCGCCGTTCCTCCTGTCGGAGACGCCGGCCGCGTTGTACCGCAGCCCGCTGCTCGGCGAGCACAACGCGATGGTGTACCGCGACATTCTGGGGCTCCGCGAGGACGAGATCGCGCGGTTGACACGAGACGGCGTCATCGAGTGAGCCCCGCAGGGGGACGGCACCCGAGGGCGGCGAGAGGAGGCACGCCATGGCGACGCAGGTGAAGGTCGAGCGCGGCATTCAGTCGCTGCGCGGCACGCTCGAGTGGCTCAGGCAGGAAGGCCTGCTCCTGGAAACGGAGGTCCCGATCGACCCGGACCTCGAGGTCACCGGCGTGCAGAAGCACCTGGACGGCAGCTACCCGCTGCTGTTCAAGAACGTGAAGGGCTATCCCGCCGCCCAGGCGGTCACCAACCTCTTTGCGAACATGGGGATCGTGGACCGGCTGTTCGGCTGGAGCTCGCCGGTGGAACGCACCCACCGCCTTGCCCACGCCCTCACGCACCCGATCCCGCCGGTCGAAATCCCGCAGGCCGACGCGCCGTGCCAGGAAGAGGTCCTCACCGGCGACCTCGACGTGAACAAGCACGTGATCGCGATCCGCCACACGGAGCTCGAGTCCGAGCGGACGATCGGGAGCGGGAACAGCGTCGTGGTCGGGCCCTATTTCCACGGCGGCAGCCACATCGGCTACAACCGGATGAACGCCCGATGGGGGAACGTCTGCACGTTTCAGTCCGCCCCCGGTTCGCACATGTGGCAGGTCATCACCGAGCACTATCACGACGAGCAGCCGATCCCGCTGACGATGTGCTTCGGCCTCCCGCCGGCCGCCACGCTGATCGCCGGCGGCGGGTTCGACTACGTGATCCTGCCGCGCGGCGGCGACGAGCTCGGCGCCGCCGGGGCCGCGCAGGGCGCTCCGATCCGGATCGTCCGGGCGCGGACCGTCGACGCCTGGGCCGTGGCGGACTGCGAGCTGGTCCTCGAAGGCCTGCTCCACCCGCGGGACAAGCGCTACGAGACCGCGGAGGCCGAGGCCGCGGACGTCCAGGGGCGGTTCCCCTTCCACCCGGAGTGGGCCGGCTACATGGGGAAGGCGTACCGCGCGCCGACGTTCCACGTCACGGGGATCACGATGCGGCGCCGCGCGACGAAGCCGATCTTCTACCTGCTCGGCGTGCACATGCTCGACTGCAACAACATCGACACGACGGTGCGCGAGTCGGCGATCTACGAACTGTGCGAGCGGCTGCAGCCCGGCATCGTCCAGGACGTCAACATCCCCTTTTGCATGACCGACTGGGGCGGCTGCATCTTCCAGGTGAAGAAGCGGCTCAAGACCGACGACGGCCACGTCCGCAACTTCCTGGCCGCCACCATGGCCACGAGCCACGGGATGCGGCTCGCGATCGCGGTGGATCAGGACGTCGACATCTACAACATGGACGAGATCATCTGGTGTCTGACGACCCGCGTGAACCCGCGCAACGACATCCTGAACCCGGTGCCGGGCGGCGCCGGCCAGACCTTCATGCCCGAGGAACGGCTCACCGCGGGCGACCGCCAGTGGACCGCCATGAACACCCGCTTCGAGGGCGGCATGGCGATCGACGCGACGGTCCCGTACGGATACGAGAAGGACTTCCAGCGGCCGGTCTACCCCATCCAGACGGTGGGCCTCGACAAATTCTTCGACGCCGAGCAGATTGCGAAGGGCAAGGCCCTGATGCGGGGATGGGTCGAGTTGCTCGCGCGCACCGGACGGTAGGCATGCGGCGGGCGCGTACGCGGCCGGCGGGGGGCCGGGGGTGACGGCGAAGGTCCGGCCGGCGTGGGCGGGCTACGGGGCCGCGATTCTCGCGCTGCACGCCGGCGGGCTGGCGGCCCTGCTCGCGGCGGCCCGGGCGCATCCCGCGCTGCTCGGGATGGGGTTTCTCGCCTACACGCTCGGGCTGCGCCACGCGTTCGACGCCGACCATATCACGGCGATCGACAACGTCGTCCGCCGGCTGGCCCGCCGCGGGCGGGCCGCCCTCGGCGTCGGCTTCTATTTCTCGCTCGGCCACTCCACGGTCGTCTTCCTCATGGCCGCCGCCGCGGTCGCGCTGACGCACGGGACGGAGCAGGCGCTGCCGCATCTCCGCACGCTCGGGGGCCTGATCGGCACCACGGTGTCGGGCGGGTTTCTCATCCTCATCGGCGTGATCAACCTCTTCATTTGGCTCGACATCTACCTCATCTTTCAACGGATGCGCCGCGGCCGCCACGACGCGACGGCGCTCGAGGCCCTGTTGGACTCGCGGGGCCTCGTCATGCGGGCGGCCGCCCCGCT
The DNA here is from genome assembly GCA_035945995.1 of bacterium. Lineage (NCBI taxonomy): Bacteria > bacterium. Next base: position 27,278 of record DASYZR010000163.1, on the reverse strand, counting down.
CGTCCGCCTCATCAGCCGCGGCTGGCATGCCTATCCGCTGGGCTTTCTGTTCGGCCTGGGGTTCGACACGGCCAGCGAGGTGGCGCTGCTCGCGCTGGCCGCGGGCGCCGCCGCCAGCGCGCTGCCCGTCTGGGGCGTGCTGGCCCTGCCGCTGCTGTTTGCCTCGGGGATGAGCCTCATGGACACCGCCGACGGCATCTTCATGACCACGGCCTACCGGTGGGCGTTCGCCACGCCGATCCGCAAAGTGTATTACAATCTCACCGTGACCGGACTCTCGGTCGTCGCGGCGCTCCTCGTCGGGGGCATCGAGCTCGCCCAAGCCGCCGCCCAGGCGCTCGGGCTCACCGCCGGCGTCTGGGGCCGGCTGCAGATGCTCGATTTCGGCCGGCTCGGGTACCTGCTCGTCGGGCTCTTCGTGGCGACCTGGTCGCTTTCGTACGGGGCGTGGCGACTGCTGCGGATCGAAGAACGGCCATGACACACGGAGCGGAGCGCGGCGCGGGACCGGCGTACGGGTCCGACCTGATCGTCGACGTGCTGCGGGCGCTCGGCATCGAGTACGCCGCGCTCAACCCCGGCGCGACCTTTCGCGGCATTCACGACTCGGTCGTGAACTACGGCGGCGGCCTGGCCCCGGGGCGGCCGGCGCTCATCCAGTGCTGCCACGAAGAAATCGCGGTCGCGATCGCGCACGGCTATGCCAAAGCGGCCGGCAAACCAATGGCCGCGATCGTCCACGATCTCGTCGGCCTGCAGCACGCCAGCATGGCGATCTACAATGCCTGGTGCGACCGGGTTCCGATACTGGTCCTCGGCGGCACCGGGCCCATGGCCGTCGAGCGGCGGCGGCCCTGGATCGACTGGATCCACACCGCGCTCGTGCAGGGCCAGGCCGTGCGCGACTACGTGAAGTGGGACGACCAGCCGGCCAGCCTCGGGTCGATTCCCGAAGCGCTCATCCGAGGCTACCGGATCGCCACGACCGAACCGCAGGGCCCGGTCTACGTGTGCTTCGACGCGGACCTGCAGGAGACGACGCTCGACGAGCCGATCGCCATCCCCGACGTCGCGCGCTACGCGGCGCCCTCCCCGATCCAGGCGGCGCCGGCGGCCCTCGAGGAGGCCGCGGCGCTGCTTCGGCGCGCGGAGCGGCCCGTGATCGTGGCGGAGTACGTCGGCCGGAACCGGGCCGCCGCCGCCGCCCTCGTCCGCCTCGCGGAACTCGCCGCAGCCCCCGTCATCGACGGGTACGGGCACGGCCGGTTCAATTTTCCGACCACCCATCCCCTCGACCTCACCGGCGCCGAGGCGGAGATCTTGGGCGAGGCCGACCTGATCCTCGCGCTCGACGTCGTCGACCTGCAGCGCGCGCTCGGGACGGTGGATCGCACGACGCGCCGCGCGCGCCCCCTGATCGGCGACGCCGCCCGCGTGGTGCACATTTCGCTGAACGAACCGGCGGCCCGGTCGTGGGCGCAGACGTACGGGCGGCTGCATCCCGTGGATCTGCCGATCCTCGCGGACACCGCGGTCGCCCTTCCGGCGCTCGCGACGCTGCTGGAAGCGGAGCCCGCCGGCGGCGCCGCGCACCGCGCGCGCGCCGACCGGCTCCGGACGCGCCACGAGGCGCTCCGTCGAGAGGCCCGGACGCGCTGCGAGGAACGGTGGGAAGACCGGCCGATGTCGCCGGCGCGGCTCGCGGCCGAGATGTGGGACGTGCTGCGGGACGAAGACTGGGTGCTCGCGAACGGCGGCCTCGACGGCTGGGCGCGGGATCTGTGGGAGTGGACCCGGCCCGAGCAATACCTCGGCGGCAGCGGCGGGGCGGGACTCGGCTACGGCGCGGGGGCCTCGATCGGCGCCGCCCTCGCCTACCGGGGGACCGGCACGATCTGTCTCGACCTGCAGGCCGACGGGGACCTCCTCTACACCCCCAGCGCCCTGTGGACCGCGGCGCACCACCGGCTCCCGGTGTTGTTCGTGATCTGCAACAACCACTCGTACGCGAACGACGAGCACCATCAGACGCTCATCGCCCGCGCACGGGGCCGTCCGGTGGAGAACCGGACGGTCGGCATTCGGATCGACGATCCGGCCGTCGATTTCGCCGGAATGGCGCGCGCCTTCGGCGTGGAGGCCGACGGGCCGATCGACGATCCGTCGCTCCTCGGTCCCGCGCTCCGGCGGGCGGTCCGCGCCGTCAAGGACGAGGGGCGGCCGGCGCTGCTCGACGTGGTCATCGCCGTGACATGACGGCGAGCCAAGACCCGCGGACCGGGCCGATGGTCGTCGACGTGCAGCACCACTTCGTCCCGTTCGAGCTGGTCGAGCGGCGCGGATTCGGCGCCGGCGAGCGGCGCAACCTCATCGAAGGCGGCGTGCCGAAGCTCACCCTGCACAACCGCCTGTACGATCTCGATCTCCAGTTGCGGGACATGGATGCGGCCGGCATCGATGTGGCGGTCCTGTCCTGCAACCTCGGGTGGGATGCGCCGCTCGACGACTGCCGGCTGATCAACGACCGGGCGGCGGAGCTCCAGCGCCGGCATCCGGAGCGGTTCCTCGGGCTCGCGCACGCGCCGATCCTCGAGCCGGCCGGGCTCGCGGAGATCGAGCGCGCGGTCCAGGATCTGGGACTGCGCGGCGCCACGATCACCTCGCAGGTGAACGGGCTGCCGCTGGACGCAGACGCCCTGGTCCCCTTCTACCGGCTGGCCTCCGCGCGCGGCCTGCCGGTCTTCGTTCATCCCGCGCAGCTCCCCGCCGGCTACCCGTTCTGCGGCGATTACGACCTGGCGCGGATCCTGGGACGGGAGCTTGACCTCCAGCTGGCCGTCACCCGCGTGATCGCGGGCCGCGTGCTCGAAGAGTTCCCGGAGCTCGTGCTCGTCTTCGCGCATTTCGGGGGCGGCATCGCCGCGGTCAAGGAGCGCCTCGTCGCCAAGGCGGGGCGGTTCGGCACGCTCCGCCGGCCGTTTGCGGAGTCGTTCGACCGGCTCTACTTCGACACGGCCGGGTTCGAGGGAGGACCGGGCGCGTTCCGGTGCGCGCTCGAGACGATCCGGCCGGACCGGCTGGTCTTTGCGACCGACTACCCGCAGGACTTCACCGGGGCCACCACGCAGACCGGCAAAGGCGTCGCCGGGATTCGCGACTACGCCGCCCTGATCCGCGACGCCGGGCTGCCGCCCGAGACGGCGGAAGGCATCCTCGGCGGGACGGCGGCGCGGCTGCTCCGCCGCGTCCGGGGAGTCGCGCGGTGACCGGCACGACGCTCTGCTCCCGGCTTGCCCGCGCGCTCGCCTCCGGCGTTCCCGCCATCCTGGTCACCGTCGGTGCCGACGGGTGGGGACATGCGGCCATGACCTGGGCCGTGGCCCTGGCCCCCGCCCAGGGGGCCCCGGCTGCGGCCCGGCCGCGGGCCAGGGACCGCGTGCGATTCATCGCCGACCGCGGGAGCGCGACCGAAGCGAACCTCGCCCGGACCGGCAAGGCGGCGCTGCAGGTGATCGGCCGGGATGATCTCGTCGCGCTCATCAAGGGCCCGGCCCGGGAATGCCGCGGGCGCGTCGCCGCATCCCCGTTCGCCATGGCGATGTGGGAACTGGCGGTCGCGGAGATCAAGGATCAGGCGTGGCCGCCGGTCGCGGTGGCACCGCTCGCGTACGAGTGGCGGGGCCCCGACGCCGGCGCGCTCAGGGCGATCGAGCAGGCGGTCCTGGCCGAGCTGCGTGACTGGCCCGGCCCCGACGGCTGAGGCCGATGGACGACGCCGCGTCAGCCGAGGCGCTGCGGTCTCCAGGCCTCGAAGCGAACTTCCAGCCGCCGCAGGCACCACATCAGAAAGATCGCGGCCGTCGCGAGAATCACGATGCCCACAAACACGCGGTCGGTCTGGAACGTCTCGCCGGCCACCGCGATCTCGTAGCCGATGCCGGCCGTGGCCGCGTAGAGCTCGCCGACCACGATGCCGACGAGCGCCTGGCCGAGCCCCAGGCGCAGCCCCGCGATCAGAAACGGCACCGCCCCGGGGACGACAATGGTCGTGAAGATCTGCCAGTCGTTGGCCCCGAATGACCGGGCGGTCTTGATGAGCGCCTCGTCCGCGGCGCGCACGCCGGCTTCCGTGTTGATGAGGATCTGGAACACGGCCACGAGAAACACCACCGCGATCTTCGACCAGATCCCGATCCCGAGCCAAATGATGAGCAGCGGCAGCAGCGCGATGCGCGGGGTGGAGTACAGGGCCGAGACGAACGGCTGCAGAGCGGCCGACACGTCCCGATACCACCCCGTCCCGACGCCCACCAGCACGCCGACGACGATGGCGAGCGAGTACCCGATGAGAAACTCGGTCCCGCTGACCCGGATGTCCTTGGCGAGGACGCCCTCGTGCAGCATCTGCGCGAACATGTTGACGATCCGCGTCGGCGAGCTCGTGAACAGCGGGTTCGCGCCGCCGAGCCGCACGACGCCCTCCCAGGCGATCAGGAACACCGCCACCGCGATGGTACTGATCGTCCGCGAGCGCAGCGCGGGCGACGTCCGCCGGCGGGCCGGCAGCATGGGGAGACGGGCCGCCTGCTCGGCGGAGGCCGTCAACGTCTTCTCGTCAAGCATGCGCGGGACTCCGAAGATCCGCCCGGACCTCCTCCTCGATGAGGCCCCAGATGTGATCTTCGAGCTCGAGGAACGGCGGCGTCCGCTTCACGCGCAGCTCACGCGGCCGGGGCAGCTCGACGGGCAGAACGCTCTTCACCCGGCCGGGCCGCCGCGACAAGACGACGACGCGGTCGGCCAGGTAGATCGCCTCGTTGATCTGGTGCGTGATGAACACGGCCGTCCGGCGGGTCTCCTGCCAGATGCGCATCAGTTCGGCCTGCATGAACTCCCGCGTTTGCGCGTCGAGGGACGCGAAGGGCTCGTCGAGGAGCACGACGTCGGCGTCCATCACGAGCGCGCGCGCGAGGTTGACGCGCTGCTGCATCCCGCCGGACAGCTCGAACGGGTGGTAGCGTTCGAAGCCCTCGAGGCCCACGAGCGCGATCATCTGCCGGGCCCGCGCGATCGCGTCGCGCAGCGGCGTGCGCTGCAGCTCGAGCCCGTACGTGACGTTGCGCAGCACCGTCCGCCACGGCAGCAGCGACGGGCTCTGGAAGACCATCGCCCGGTCCCGCCCCGGCCCCGCGATCGGCCTGCCGTCCAGCCGGATGGTGCCCCGGGTGAGCGGCAGCAGCCCGTCCAGGCAGTGCAGGAACGTCGTCTTCCCGCACCCGCTCGGCCCGACCAGGCAGAGGAACTCGCCCGCGTGCACGTCAACCGAGAAGCCGTCGAGGGCGAGCGTGGCGGTCCCGGTCCGCGGGTTCTCGTAGAGGACGGTGATGTCCACCGCTTCCAGTTTCGGCGTCACGGCCGACCCCCAGCCGCCTCGCGGCGCGTATTGTCATACTGTTATATCTCAGATCGAGACGTTTCCCCTTTTTTCGCAGAAGGGAGCATTGACGGTGCTCTTCCTTAACAACCGGGATGTCGCGGCAGTGCTGGACATGCGGGGATGCCTCGCCGCCCTAGAACAAGGATACCGCGACGCCGACGGCGGCGACGCCACGTTCATCCCGCGGATCGACCTCTACGCCCCGACCGGGCGCACCGAGGATTACTACCGGTGGGGAAGCATGACCGGCGTCTGCCGGTCGTTCGGCGTGCTGGCCTGCCGCATCAAATCCGACGTCGTGTCCTGGCCGGACGGCCGCACCGAGGAGAAGTACTGCGTCCGCCCGGGACTCTACTCCGGCATCATTTTGTTGTACGCCCTCGCCGACGGACGTCCCCTCGCCCTGATGCACGACGGTTACCTGCAGCACATGCGGACCGGCGGGAGCGCCGGCCTCGGCGCCGACGCCCTCGCCCGGCGCGATGCGCGCACGCTCGGGATGCTCGGCTCGGGCGGAATGGCCCGCACCTTCCTCGAGGCCATCGCCGCGGTACGGCCGCTCGGCGCCGTGCGCGTCTACAGTCCGACCCCGGCGCATCGGGAGCGACTCGCGGCCGAGATGTCGCACCAGCTCGGCATCGCGGTCGAGGCGGTGGCGTCGGCCCGGGAGGCGGTGGTGGGCGCCGACATCGTCGCCACCGCCACAGACGCCATGCACCAGACGTTCGACCCGGCGTGGCTCGCGCCGGGTGCTCACGTCACGTGCGTGACCCGGCGGGAAGTGAACGAAGCGCTGCTGGCGCGGGCGAACGTGGTGGTGCAACTGGGGCTGGACACGGTGCCGGCCGGCACGCCGGTGCCGGGGATGGAGTGGCGGCGCGGCGGGATCGCGGCCTTCATCGCGGGCACCGCGGCGGAGCGCGCCCGCATTCCCCCCGGCCGCGGCGCGGCGCCAGAGCGGCCGGCGGACGCGTCGCTCGCGGACCTTCGCGCGGGCCGTCATCCCGGCCGAACCCGCGCGGACGAGATCACGTTGTTCCTGAACACCGGGACGCAGGGCCTGCAGTTCGCCGCGGTCGGCGGGCACGTGCTCCAACGGGCGCGCGAGGAGGGGCTCGGGACCGACGTCCCGGACGCCTGGTTTCTCGAGGACATTCGCGACTGATGCTCGAGGCGATCTGGCACGGGCTGGCGCTGGCGCTCTCGTGGCCGGCGGTCGGGCTCATCTTCGTCGCCGTGCCGATCGGCATGCTCTTCGGCGCCATCCCCGGACTGGGCGGCAACCTCGGGCTGGCGCTCATGATCCCGTTCGTCTTCGGCATGTCGCCCGTGGCAGGGTTCGCCTTTCTCCTGGGCATGCACTCCGTCGTGCACACCGGCGGGGCGCTGCCGGCGATTTTGTTCGGGACGCCGGGCACCGGTCCCAGCGCGGCGGCGGTGGCGGACGGGTACGCGATGACCAAGCAGGGCCTGGCGGCGAGGGCGATGGGCGCGGCCCTCGGCGCGTCGCTCTTCGGCGGCATCGTCGGCGATCTCTTCCTCGCCGCCCTCATCCCCGCGGTGCGGCCGATCGTCCTCGCCTTCGGTCCCGCGGAGATCTTCATGGTGGCGGTGCTCGGCATCACCCTGATCGCCGCGGTCAGCCGCGGGTCGATCCTGAAGGGCCTGCTCGCCGGCGCGCTCGGCCTGGCCCTGTCGACGGTGGGCCTTGATCCGCAGACAGGGATCGGCCGGCTCACGTGGGGGCAGCTCTGGCTGTGGAACGGGGTCAATCTGGTGACGATCGTCGTCGGCATCTTCGGGCTGGCCGAGGTCATCGAGTTGGGCTGGCACCGGACGGCGATCGCGCAGCGGGACCGCGATCCCGGCACGGCCTACGCGCTCCGGGACGTGGTCCGGGGCCTCATGGACGTGCGGCGCCACGCGTGGCTGTGCGTGCGCTGCGGGCTGATCGGCGCGTTCGTGGGCATGATCCCCGGCCTCGGCGGCGATGCGGCCGCGTGGATCTGCTACGGCCACGCCGGCCAGACGTCGAAACACCCCGAGACCTTCGGCAAAGGCAACGTCGAAGGCGTCATCGGGCCCGAGAGCGCCAACCACGCGAAGGAAGGCGGCGGGCTCATCCCCACCGTCGCGTTCGGCGTGCCCGGCGGGTCCGGCATGGCGATCCTGCTGGGCGCGTTCGTCATCCTCGGTCTCGAGCCGGGGCCGCTCATGCTGATCAAGCACCTCGACGTGGTGTGGGCCATGGTGTGGATCCTCGGCCTCGCCAACGTGCTCGCGGTCGCCGTGTTTCTGGCCGCGAGCGGCCTCGTCGCGCGGATCTCGTTCCTGCGCGTGAGCCTGATCGTGCCGTTTGTGCTGGTGTTCATCGCGCTCGGGAGTTTCCTGTCCGAGGGCGCCTGGCAGAACATGATCCTGACGCTCGGGGCGGGCGCGCTCGGCTATGCGATGAAGCGCCTCGCGTATCCGCGCGCGCCGTTCGTGATCGGCTTCGTCCTCGGCCGGCTCGCCGAGACGAACCTGAACCTCGCGCTGCAGCTGTGGGGCTGGGCGTTCCTCGCGCGGCCGCTCACGGCGTTCCTGCTCGCCCTCGCGCTCCTGTCGGTGGGCGCGCACGTCTGGTCGCGGCTCCGGCGGAGCGCCGCCTCTCACGAACCGCGCCCCGTCTCGTCGGGGGGCGGCGCGCTCCTGAGCGGCGTGCTCACGGCCGCCTTCGCCGGCTACCTTGCGATTGCGCTCGGCTATCCGGGGCTGGCGCGGCTCATGCCGCTCGTGATCGCGATCCCGGGCGTGCTGCTCGCCGCGGCGCAGCTCATTCTCGACCTGCGCACCGGCGTGCCGTGGGCCGCCGCGCCGCTCGCGACCGCCGCCTGGGCGCGGCAGGAACTCGGCGTTCTCGGATGGGCCGCGGCGCTTGTGGCGCTGACGCTCGGCTTCGGATTCACGGTCAGCATTCCGCTGTTCCTCGTCCTCTTTCTCCGGCTGCGCGGCCGTGAGAGCTGGCCGGTGACGCTGGGGCTGGCCGGGGGCGGCTTCGCCTTCGTCTACGCCGTCTTCGCGGTCGGGATGAAGGTCTTCTTGTTCAGAGGCTTTCTGATGCACTGGCTGACATAACGCCCGGGCCCGCGCTCGACCCGGCCCGCGGCCACGAAAGGAGCGATGGGAATGAACCGCAGCGACCACACGCACGAAGGCACGCGCCCCGCCCTGCCCGCCGCCATCGCGGCATGCCTGCTCGTGGTGACGGCGATGCTGTGGCCCCCCGCGGGGGGCGCCGCGCCCGCCGCGGACTCGGGCACGGCATTTTACCAGGACAAGACGGTGACCTTGATCGTGGCCACGAAGCCCGGCGGCGGCTACGACGGATACGGCCGCCTGCTGGCCCGCTACATGCCAAAGTACCTGCCCGGCAGCACGTTCGTCGTGCGCAACATCCCCGGCGGCGGACACATCATCGGCGCCAACGAAGTCTACAACGCGAAGCCCGACGGGCTGACCGTCGGCACCTTCAACAAGGGCCTCGTCGTGGCGCAGATCGCCGGCGTGCACGGCATCCGCTTCGACATGACCAAATTCGATTGGATCGGCGTCCCCGACTCCGAGCCGCGGGTCTGGATCGTGTCCAAGACTTCGCCGATACGGACCCTCAAGGACGCGGTCGAGGGCGGGCGAACGGTCACGGTCGCGGCGAACGGGGTCGGCACGGAGGACTACGAAGACTACAAGTTCCTCGAGACCATCTTCGACCTGAGGCATCTCAAGATCGTGACCGGCTACCAGGGGAACGACATCGATCTCGCGCTGCTGCGCGGCGAAGTGGACGGCAAAGTCAGCACGCTCAGCTCCGTCGAGTCGCTCATCCACAATGAGGGCGCCAGGGTCATCCTCGTGATCGGCAAGGCGCCGGTGGCCGAGTTTCCCGACGCGCCGGCGCTGCCGCAGGCGGCGCCGCCGGGGAAGGAGGCGCTGGTTTCTCTCATGCTCTCCCAGGCGGTCCTGGGACACCCTCTCGCCGCGCCGCCGGGGGTGCCGCCGGACCGGCTCGCGGCCCTCCGCCGCGCGTTCGCCCAGGCGCTCCAGGACCCGGATCTGCGCGCCGCGGCGGCCCGGGCCAGGCTGGTCGTCAACCCGCTCGACGCCGCGGAAACGACGCGCCTGATCACGGACGCCTCACATCCGCCGGCCGAGGTCGCGGCGCTCATCAAGCGCATCATGATGCAGAAGTAGCGTCGGGGCGAAATCAGCCGCGCGCGTCGAGTGCTTCGGTGAGGTTCTGGACAAACTGGCGAACGGTCTGGTCCGCCTTGTGGCGCAGCAGCGGCTGCGCGAACTCGCCCATCTTGCTGGCGAGCACGACGTCGGCCGCGAGCCGGAGCTCGCTCCGGCCGTCCGCGGCGGGGCGCACCTCGAGCGTCATCGTGGCGTACATCGCGCCGGCGCGCGGATCGGCGAGCGAGACCTTGGCGGTCACGGACCGGGCGGACGGGTCCCTGCGCACCGCCGCGATCCCCGCCGCCCGCAGCCGGACCGGGCCGAGGCCGGTCGCCACCCGGACGCTATACGTCTCCGCCCCGGCCGGGACGGGCTCGCGTCCGGGCCCGCCGGCCGCGTCGCCGGCCGCCGGCTCCACCGCCTCGCACCCCGGGATGCAGCGGATCAACCGCTCCGTGTCCGCGAGCGCGTCCCAGGCCGCGTCCGCCGGACGGGCAAACGGAATCGTATACGCGAACGTCACGCGGTCGCCCCGCGCAGGCGGGTGAGGACGCGCGCGGTCCAAACCCGGGCCATGGCGCGTTTGTACGCCGCGCTGCCGCGCAGGTCGTCCCAGGGCTCGATCCCTTCCGCCGCGAGCCGCGCCGCCTCGGCGATGCGCGCGTCGGTCATCGGGTACCCGGCAAGCACGGCCTCGGCCGCCCGAATCCGGATGGGCGTCGGGCCCACGCCGCCGAGGACCAGGACGGCCGACCGGCAGGCGGCCTCCTCGATCACGAGGGCGCAGGCCACGTTGACCGTGCCGTAATCCTCCAGGCTCCGGGGCGTAAACTTGAGGTACGCCGCCCGGCGTCCCGCGGGCGGCGGCGGTAGTTCGACCGCGGTGAGCACCTCGTCACGCCGGAGTACCGTTTCCATCACGTCGACGTAGAACGCGTCGACGGCCAGCCGCCGCGTGCCCTGCCGGCTGGCGAGGACGACGCGGGCGTCGAGCGTCATGAGGACGGGGGCCAGGTCCTGGGCGGGATCGGCGTGGACGAGGTTGCCGCCGACGGTGGCCACGGCGCGCACGCGCACATTGCCGATCCCGTGGGCGGCCCGGGCGACTGCGGGATACGTGGAGCCCACGATGGGGGACTCCTCGAGCTCGACAAGCCGGCACGTCGCCCCCACCCGCAGCCCCCCGTCGGGCTGCGGGGTGATACCGCCGAGCTCAGCGACGTGCGCGAGGTCGACGACCGTGCCGGGCGCGATCAGGTCCTGCTTCATCAGCAGGACGGCGGCCGTCCCGCCTCCGAGCAACGTGACGTCGTGATCCGGGGGCGCCACCAACTCGAGCACGTCCTCGAGCCGGTCCGGCGCTAGGTAGTCAAACGGCTGCATCGTCCCCACCGTCCGCCGCGCGGTCTCCGGCGGCGATCTCTTCGGGCGTCTCCTCGAGCGGTGCCTGACCGGCGGCGGCGCGAATCGAGCGCATGATCGAGCGGTAGCCGGTGCAACGGCAGAGGTTGCCGGCCATCCAGTCCGCGATCTCCTCATCCGTCGGCCGCGGCGTATGCTCGAGGAGCGCGCACGCGGCGACGACGACGCCCGGCGTGCAGGCCCCGCACTGCAGCCCTTCGTGCTCGAGCATCGCCCGCCGCACGTCGAGAAACCGGCGCACGGCGCCCGGGCCGTCGAGGACGTCCAGGCGGTCCGCCAGTCCCTCGATGGTCCAGACCTCTCGGCCGCCTGCGAGGACCGTGAGCAGGAGACACGAGCTGGCCGGACGGCCGTCGAGGAGGACCGTGCAGGCTCCGCAGACCCCGACGCCGCAGCTTTCCTTCGTGCCGGTCAGGCCGAGCCGGTCGCGGAGAAAATCGAGCAGCAGCGAGTCCGTGGCGGTGCGGGCCTCGACCGCCCGCCCGTTGACGGTGAGCCGGATGGGGACGTCGTGGCTCACGGCTCGCGGGACAGGGCGGCGTGGACGTTCTCGGCCGCGAGCGGGAGGCTGCGGAGCCGGACGCCGACCGCGTCGTCGACGGCGTTGGCCAGCGCGGCCGCCACCGCGACGTTGCTCATCTCTCCGATCGCCTTCACGTTGTTCTCGCCGACGCCGCGGCCCCCGGTCAGGTACGCGATCCGGATCCGCGGGACATCACGCATCGACGGGAGCCGGTAGTCGCCAAGGTGGGCGGCCTCCACCCGCCCGTCCCGAACGGCCAGGTCCTCCGTGAGCGCCTCGCCGAGGCCCATGACGACGCCGCCTTCGATCTGCACCTGGTGCGCGCGCGGGTTCAGCACCTCCGCCACGTCGTGGACCGTCAGGATCTCGTAGACGAAGATCTGGCCGGTCTCGACGTCGACGCCGACCTGCGCGACCTGGACGCAGAAGCCGACGGCCTCGTCAGGGTGGCCGTCCGCCGGCCGGCGCATCTCGAGATCGACCGCCACCTCTGCCCCGCGCGCCCCGGCCGCCGCGGCGAGGCCGGCGAGATCCACCCCGCGCCCCGACGCCGGATCGACCCACCGGCCGCCCGGGGCCGTCACGACCTGTGAGGCGGGGACGGCGAGGTACCGCGCGGCCTCGGCGGCGGCGCGCCCGCGCAGCAGCCGCGCCGCACGGAGCGCCGCTTCGCCGACCGTCGCCGTGACGCGGCTGCCGCCGACGCCGTCGTCATGAGGAAGATCTGCCGTGCCGTTGTAGTGAACCCGCACGCGCGCCGGATCGATGTCGAGGTGCCGCGCGAGCACGGCGCGCAGCATCGTGTGCGACCCCGTGCCCGTTTCGGGAATGGGCACTTCCGCGCACACACGTCCCGCGGCGTCGGCCCACAGGCGCAGACTCGTGGCGCCCATCGCGGTCGTCCGGCAGTAGACGGCGACGCCGCGGCCGACCCGGACGGAGGGACGGGCCGGCGCCGGCACGGCGGCCCGCTCGAGCCGGTGCGCCGCCGCGAGCGTCTCCCCCCCGCGGATCTCGGACCACCGCTCCCCGAGTAGTGTGGCCTCGCCGGTCCGCAGGAGATGCCGTCGTCGAAACTCCCACGGGTCGATCCCGAGCCGGCGCGCGGCGATGTCCATTGCCGACTCGACCGCGAACACGGCCTGTGGCGCGCCGGGCGACCGCTTGTGCCCGCCGGGCACCTGATTCGTGTACACCATGCGGCTCTCGATCCGCAACGCGCCGAGGCGGTAGCAGCACGCGGCGTCCGCGGCGCCGTGCAGGAACGGCCGGGGCCGGAAGCCGGCATAGGCGCCGACATTGAAGGTGAACAGCAGGTCCATCGCGCCGATCACCCCGTCGCGCCCGAGTCCCAGGCGCACGGTGACCGTCGAGGCGTGCCGCGGATTGGCGGCCATCAACTCCTCGGCGTACCGCCGCGTCAGGCGCACCGGGCGGCCGGTCCGGCGCGCGAGCACCACGCACAACGGCGCGTCCATCGGGGAACCTTTCCCGCCGAAGTCGCCGCCGATGGCCAGCGCGTGAACCACCACGCGCTCCTCCGGGACCGCGAACGCGGCGGCCACTTGCGCGCGGAGGCGGTACGGCGACTTGTTGGACGCCCAGAGGTGGATGGACCCGTCGGGGTCGATCCACGCCGTGGCGGAGTGCGGCTCGATGTACCCTTGGTGGACGGCCGGGGTCGTGAACGTTTCGTCGATCCGGACGTCGGCCTCGCCGAGGGATGCGTCCACGTCGCGCCCGCCGCTCCAGACGTGCCGGCTCTGCAGATTCCGCGGGCCCCCCGGTATCACGAGCGCGCCGGCGTAGGCCCACGGCTCGTCGTGCACGGCGGGCGCGTCCTCGGCCAGGGCGGCGGCGGGGTCGAAGACCGCGGGCAGCGGCGTGTAGTCGACCCGGACGGCCATGGTACCGCGCTCGGCCTGCGCGCGGGTGTCCGCGACCACCGCCGCGACGCGCTCGCCGGCGAACCGCACCTTCCCGACTGCCAGGATGGGCACGTCGCGCACCAGGCGGCCGTACCGGATGTCCGCGACGTCCGCGCCGGTCAGGACGGCATGGACGCCCGGCAGGCGGTCCGCCGCGGACGTGTCGATCGCGTCGATCCGCGCGTGGGGATACGGACTGCGGAGCACCGCGGCGTGAAGACACCCGCCGACCGGGACGTCGGCCGCGTAGAGCATCCGGCCCGCCAGCTTCAAATCCCCGTCGATCCGGCCGTCCCGGCCCTCCTCGACGGGGACGAGCACCTCCCGCGTCACGACCGGCGGTTCACTTGGCGTACAGACGCTGGATGAACCCGGTCTGCGCGAGGCGCTCGACGAACGACGCGTCGAGCATCGGCGTCACGTCGATCGGGCTCCGGAGCGCGCCGGTCGCCAGATCTTGTTTGGCGATCTCCTGAAGCCCGGCCTTGCTCGGCGCCGGCACCTGCGCAAACACGTCGACGTAGGCGTCGTACGACGCGTTCACGACCACGGGATCGCTGTTCTTCAGGTACTTGGCCATAACTTCCTCGGCGAAGGCCCGGTCGGTCTTGAACCGGTGGACCCCTTCGGTCATCGCGCGCACCACTTTCGCGACGATGTCGGGATGCGCCCGGATGTACTCGCGCGTCGTCACGAGCCCGGCCGCCTGGTAGGGAATCCCGAGGTCGGCCACGCGGGCCAGCAGATGCGCGCCCACCTGCGAAGCCAGCACGTCGTTCGGCGGATCGAAGACCGCGGCGTCGACCAAGTGTTTCGACAGGGCGGCGATCTGCCCCGCCACCGAGCCGACGCCGGTGATCTTGACGTCGGTCTCGGGCGCCAGGCTCCAGTGTGTCAGCGCCTCGCGCAACATGAAGTCGTCGGAGGACCCGACCTTGACGACCGCCACGGTCTTGCCCTTGAGCTGATCCGGGCTCTTGATGTCGGGTGTCGCCATGACGACGAACACCGGCTTGGTCACGAACCCCATCACCATGACGAGATGCGCGCCGTGCGCGTCCGCCGTCACGACGGCCGGGCCGGCCATCTGGACGAAATCGACGCGCCCGCCCACAAGCGCGGCGGCCGCAGTCGGACTGCCGGAGATGTATTCGAGGTTCACGTTCACGCCGTTGCGCGTGAAGTAATGCCCCTCCTGGGTCACCCACGCCACGGCCTGGGAGCCGGACGCCGCGACCCACAACATCGTCGCGCCCGGCCCGGCCTGGCCCGCTGGGCCGGACCAAGCCGGGCCGGGCGGCGCCCCGAGGCTCGCGACGAGCACCGCCGCCGCCAACGTCCCGAGCGCCGTGCGCACGATTCGCATCCCGCACCTCCGCTGCGTTCTTGGCCTACCGGGATTGCGTGACGACGTCCACGAGCGCCGGCCGCCGTTCGCGCCGCACGTGCCGGACGGCGCGGCTGAGCGCCGGGCGAAGATCGGCCGGATCGTCGATCGGGCCCTCCGCGTACACGCCGAGCGATCGCGCGAGCCCCGCGAAGTCGACCGGCGGATCGTCCATGCGCAGGCCGATGTGCGCGTTCTCCACCGGGCGGCCCCGGGCCTTGGCCATCAACACCTGGTGATCCTCGTCGTTGAAGTACGACCGGTTGTTGAACATCACGACGAGCAGGGGCGTGCGGTGATGGGCCGCGGTCCAGAGCGCGCTCGAGGTATACAGGAAGTCGCCGTCCGGCTGGATGTCGATGCAGAGTTTGTCCGTGTCCGCATGCGCGAGCGCGGCGCCGATCGCGTGGCCCACGCCGTACCCGACGCCGCCCCCCATGAGCGCGCCGACGTATTGCGCGGGCACAGTCCAGTCCCACAGCCGCCGCGTCCACCCGCGCAGCGTCCGGTTGACGAGCGCCCAGTCCTCGTCCCGGACCACCTCCCACAGCTCCGCGGCCAGCCGGGGAAACGAGATGGGACGCGCGTCCGAGGCGCGCTCGGCGGCCTCGTGCCAGCGGCCGCGGACCTCGCGGCGGATCCGGTCGAGAGCCGCCCGGCGCGTCTGGGATCGCGCACGGTGTCCGGCGTCATCGTGCAGGAGCGCCCGGCAGGCGGCGGCCAGCGCCGGCAGCGCCACCGCGGTGTCGGCGGTCACCGCCAGGTCGACCGGCTGCAGCCGGCCGTACTCCTGCGCCCACGCGCGGGTGACGAGATCGTTCAGGGAGATGTGGATCACTTTGGCGTCCGGACCGACGAGGCTTCGGGCGAGCCGGGTCGTCCGGTCGACCGTCCCGAGCGCCTTCTGCAGGTCAAAGACGTCCAGGGCGAGCACCACGTCCGCGTCCGCGAGCAGGCCCTCGTCCGCCCCGGTCAGATCGAGCGGATGGGTGTTCGGGAAATTGAAGCGGCTGCCGAGGTCGATGACCGGCAGGTTCAGGACCTCCGTCAGGTCGACCAGGGCGCCGACGCCGTCCGGGTTCCGGCCGACGTAATCCGCCACGGCGACGGGGTACCTGGCCTCGACCAGCCAGCGGGCGGCCGTCTCCACGGCCCGCGGGTCCGCCTGCGCCGGCGCCGGCGGCGCAAACCGCCCGACCGGGGGAATCGGCACGGGACCGGTGAGCCGCTGCTCCTGGAGCGCGGCGTCGAAGCAGAGGTACACCGGGCCGCGCGGCTCGGTCATGGCGACCCGATGGCCGCGGACGACCGAGTCGACGATGCTCTCGAGGCTCGCCGGCTGGTCATCCCATTTCACGTAATCGCGCACGGCCTGCCCCTGCACGAGCGCCGTGTGGATCCAATCGATCCACGGCCGCCGCTGCTCGACGGCCATCGGCCCGGTGGCGCCGAGCACGAGCACGGGGGCGCGATCCAGCCACGCGATGTAGACCGCCATCGTGGCGTGCAGCAGCCCGACGAGGTCGTGCACGATCGCGGCCATGGGCCGGCCCTTGGCCTTGCCGTAGCCGTGCGCGACGGCCACCGCGATCTCCTCGTGGCAGCATTGGATGATCTGTGGGCGCGTGTTGCCGCCGTAATTGACCAGGGAGTCGTGCAGCCCCCGATAGGTCGCGCCGGGATTGAGCGCGGCGTACTCCACATCGAACGCCTTCAGGCAGTCGACGATGACGTCGGATCCGTATTCGGGCCTCCGCGCGTCGGGCGGCATCAGAACCGGATCAGATCGCTCCGTGTGAGGGTGATATGCGGAGAGATCACGGGGGCGTGGCTCAGGTGCCAGGCTGTGTACTGCTCCGCGTAGAGCGCCTCGGCGGACATGAGGTCGAGCGGCACCGCCACCGCGAATCCCCGCTCCGCCGCCTCGCTGCTCGTGGCCAGCACCGCCCCGTTGGCCGCCGTGCCGGACACGATGACGGTCTTGATGCTGCGGCCGCGCAGCACCGCGTCGAGATTCGTGTTCAAGAATTTGTCCGGTCCCGCGGCCACAAGCGGCTGGCCCGGAAGCGGACGGACCTCGGGGAGGATGTCGTCGACGTGCCCTCCGGGAAAGACGCTGTACACGACCAGCACCCCCGCGGCGGTCGCGCGGGCCAGCAGCGCGGCGATCCGGGGCACGGTCGCGGCGCACCGGGGCCGGGACGCGCAGTTTTGTCGCTGGACGTCGAGGATGAGAAACGCCGTCGTTCCGGGGTCCGCGGTCACCGGCTTGAGCGGGGGCGCCGGCGGCGCCTTCGCCGCCGTCCACTCGTCCACAATCGTCCGCGGTCCGGCGGGCGCGGCGTCCGCCGGACCGGGAAGAGCGCGCGGGACGGCGCCGCACGCGATCGCGAGCAGCGCGCAGATCGCGGCCGTCCCGGGGCGGGGCATCAGAGCGACTTCTTCGCCGTCGCCGCGAAGTTCGCGCTCTGGAGCGCCTGGATGTAGCTGTTGTCGTAGAACTCCGTGACCGGGTCGGTCATTTTCTTCTGCCGCAGGATGAACTCCATCCCCGGGACCGTGACCAGCGGGTAGGTCTGATAGAACTGCTCGCGGTAGAGCGCCAATCCGCGCCGCAGGTTGTCGTCCTTGATCGGCAGGTGCTTGTGAATGAGCGCCTGCGCGGCGGCCACGTGAAGGGGGTCCTGGACGTACACGGTGCCCGTCACGATGGCCTTCATGAACCCGTCCAGCGTCGACGCGTGCGCCTTGGCCCAGTTCGTATTGACGGCGATCCCGGTGTGCTGGTAGGGCTGGTCCAGCGTATACAGCTTGAGCATCGGCTTGAATCCCATGTCGAACGCCTCGAGATCGAGCCCCGCCGTGAGCACGGTGAACTGGATCTGCCCGGACTGGAGCGCCGCGAGCCGGGCCGGTTCGTTGCCGACCTGCAGCAGCGTCACGTCGGTGGGATTGACCCCGAGCTTGCCGAGCGCGTAGAGCGCGGCAAAATGGGACGAGCCACCGAAGCCGCTGATCGCGCCCTTGCTCCCCTTGAGCTGTGCCCCGCTGGAGATGTTCTTCGCCACCACGAAGTCGTACGGGAACTTGTCGATGAGGCCCGCGACCAACGACAGCGGTACCCCGCGGGACCGGGCGGTGATGACGTCGGACCCGGCCGTGAACGCGAGGGGGACGTCGGCGCCCGCCATCGCCGCCATCGTCCGGGCGCCCCCTTGGATGGTGACGATCGTCACGTCGAGCCCGTACCGCTGAAAGTACCCCCGGTCCAGCGCGATCCACGCGCAGACCGCGTCGAGGTTCTGGAACGCGATGCCGACCTGGAGCGGCGTCATGCCCTGCGCCCGGACCGGCGCCCGGGCGGCCCCGAGCCACCCCGCGGCCGCGGCGCCTCCGGCCATCGTCAGGACCTGTCGCCTGCTGAGGGCTACACGCACGGCGGAGACCTCCTAATTGTCTTATTGTTATTCATTTTGCCGCGTCTGTTCGCGCTCACAGTAAACGGGTCCTGCGGCGGCGGGGTGTAGATTCTCACGATAGTTTTCAGTTTCTCATCTCTAAGGGCGTTGGCCCTGTCAAGCCGAATGCGACGGGCATCCAGCAGCCAGCTTCAAATCATAGACCAATTCAGCTTGCTGTCGCTCCTACTCGATTCAACAGCGTGTACGGGTGCCAACCTTGCCATCGACCGCGTTCCCGTCTCGTATCAATCTCCGGCATCTCTCGCTCCACCAGTGTCAGCGTTTCGTGAATCAGCGAGATGAGTTCGTGGCCGCCGGCCAGCAGATCGCCACCAAATACCCCCTTCAGTCGCCCGGCCAGATCCTGCGGCGCGATCTTTATCTTTCCGGCAACGTGCTCCAACCACTTGTACTCATGCGAGGGGTGGTACATTCGATTCAGTCCGAGCAGCACGCAGAGCAGACGCTGCGTTGTCATGCAGAAATGCCGGTAGAGTACCAGTCGATCATTCCGCGACGCGTACGCCTCGGGATAGAACCACGGGCCCATCCAGAGGTTCTCCTCAACCATTTTTCGAGCTAGCCCGTCCGGATATTGCGCTGCCCTTGCCTGCCAAGCATCCAGCAAGCGGGCTCCTCGCAACGGAAGCCAGTGCTGGATAGCATATACGAGAGTCTGTTTCTCTACCGTGGTGTCCCAGTGATCGGTGACGTCCTCGAGATGGGCCTCAACCTCCCGGACAGTCAGGTGCTGCACACTCACCATCACTGTGCCATTGTGGCGGGTCCCGTCGATCTCGATGGAACGCAGGCCTAGGTGCTCCACCGCTTCCCCGCGCTGTCCCTGATCATACGAGTCGAACTTCCAGATATCACAATCAAGCTGCCCAATCGCTTGTTTACGCTCCGCATCCGACGGAGCTTCGAACCAAAAGATCGTAAGCTCGAGGTCTGAGAACTCATCTGCCCATCCCTTAGCTACCGATCCACCTACGACCGCGGCGGCAACGTGGGGATTTTCGCAGTAGCGTGGTGCGATCTGATCCGCGATTAGCCGTCCGCCTTTGCTTGCCTGACTTATGAACATCGACCTACCTCCCGCCATCCCGTTGCTCGCGGACGTGGTTCTGCTGCTGCGCTTCACGCGGGCGGTGTCGCAAGCGTTGGCCCACACTTGCTTGTGCACCACTCATCTCTTCGGGCACGTGCGGCCCATGATGACGGTTCGACTATCGCCCTCTGTCGAAGGCGAGGGGTTGCCCAATCAAGATAGCGGTCCGGAGACCAGAGAAACTAACGGGCCCGCCCCTGCACAAGCCGTCCGATTCATCGTGGAGAAGTAATCCGTCTCCGTCTTCCACACTTGGTAGACGATCTCGCTCAGCCGCCGCGCCAGCGCGACTCTGGCGATCTTTGTACCGCGGCGTCGTTGCATCGCGCGAAACCAGACACGCAATGGACCCGGCCGGCGGGCGGCCTGTGTCGCTGCCATGACCAGGGCCCACCGGATCAAGCGGTTGCCCTCCTTTGAGATCTGGCCGGTACGAAGCCGCTCGCCGCTCGCGCGCACCCGGGGCGTTAGGCCCGCATAGCTGGCCACGTGTTTCGCGGAGGGAAAGCGATGGATATCGCCGAGCTCCAGCACCAATAGCGTGGCGGTGAAGAAGCCGATCCCCGGGATCGTCGTGAGTCGACGCACCTGCGGGTCGGCTTGCCAGTGTTCCATCAACGTCTTATCGACCACACGGATCTGTTGATTGAGGAAATCCAGCAGCGCGAAATATTGCTGCCTGATGGTCCCCGGCTGCGGCGCTAAAGGCAACGCCGCCAGCTCGCGTTGCCCCGAGGCACTCATCCAGCTCATCGCCGACCGTGGGGAAAGGTTTCGGCGCGCCACGAGGCTCTGCAATGCATTCTTTGTCCGGGTACGGAGCCACACTAGGCCAATGCGATGTCGGAGGAGCTCGCGCGCCTCGCGCAACGCCGCCGGAGGGATCCACACTCGCGGGAGGAGATCAGCCCGCAACAATAGCGCCAGGAGCTCCGCGTCGACGCGGTCATTCTTCAGCTTGGCCGCGGCGATCGCTTTCGTTTGCTTCGGGTTGGAGAGCACTGGGTGATGACCGAGTTGCTCGAGTAGGTCCGCGAGCCACCACCAGGTGCCTGAGGCCTCGATGGCCACGGACGCCGGTGCCGGGATCTGACCGAAAAACTGCGCGATCTTCTCCGCATCATTGTCCAGGCGATGCTGTACGATCTCGCCGGCCGGCGTGAGCACTGCAATCTGGGACACGCGCTTGTGGAGGTCTACCCCAACCGTCACCATGCCTCAGCCTCCCCCGGATCGTCTCGGCTGGCCCTTTGAGAGCCAGCCTACCCTACCCTGGATCGGAAGCCAACGCTCTTATGACATCAAGATAGTTTTCAGCGAACGTTCAGCGAACAGCGTCAAGGTACTTTTCAGCGTACGTTTGATCGGTGCCCGCGCCCCCGCCATGAGAGCACTGGGGCACGATGGCGGACGATATAGCGAAGCTTAGGCCGGCGACCATCGACGGAGGCGATCCCCATGAGAACCCGCGAGGTTTTGATCAGGCTCGCTGCCGCAGGATTGCTCCTCATCGCCATCGCGGCCATCGCAAACTTCACGGGGACAAATCAAATTCTGCCGCAGAGGCACCACGTCGAGTTGTTACAGCCACGGAGGCACTACTCCACCATCGAGTTGCTGCGTCTCCGGTGGGTGGACATCTGCAGCCGGTTCCCGTCGGAGATCTGCGCCTAGGAACTATTAAGTCCGGATTTCCGATTCAATGGCCTAAAATTCTTTCAGTGGTGCCTCAACTGCGGAACTTGGGTTAGCGCGTGGGGGACTCGCGGTCGGTGATCCGGCGCTCCGTGCCGGCGCGGAGGCGCTCGATGTTGCCGCGGTGCCGGTAGATCGCGAACGCGACGGCCACGACGCCGAAAACGACGTAGGCATCCGGCGCGCGGAGGCGCCACAGGGAGGACGTCACGGGGACGGCTGCGAGCAGCGAGCCTAGCGAGGAGTAGCGGGTCAGGGCGACGACGAGGACATAGACCGCAGCGGCCACCAGCGCGGCCGGAAGCGATAGCCCCAGCAGCACCCCGAACGACGTCGCGATCCCTTTGCCGCCGCCGAAGCGCAGGAGCACCGACCAGTTGTGGCCAGCGATCGTGGCCAGCCCGCACAGCACGGTCGTCCAGGGCCCCCCGCCGTACCGGATCGCCAGCCACACGGGTAGGTAGCCCTTGAGGACGTCTGCGGCAAGCACGACGGCCGCGACCGCGGGGCCCGCCACCCGAAGCACGTTGGCGGCGCCGATGTTGCCGCTGCCGTGCTCGCGTATGTCGGCCCCGGACAAGAGGCGCACGAGCACCAACCCCGTCGGCACCGCCCCGATCAGGTAGCCGAACATGATGAGGCCCGCCGACGCCGCCGTCATAAATCGTATTTTCGGCTGGAGGATAATGGTTACACGTTAATCAGCTATGTTATTTTGCCACTTCTTTAGAAAAGATTCCTTTTCTTCTTGACTGTAAAAGATTGCCATCATAATACAGTGAAACGACTTCGCGAGGGATTTTTACAGACTCCCGTATGCTTTATGCCGCTGATCCGAATTTCGATCGTCAAGAGCTACGAAGACGAAACCAAAGATATCTATGCATACTTATCCTTTCGTGGTCAGGATGATACCGTCTCACGACGGTTAATACGCGGCTATGCAGCCACCTGAAGCACGATTTTGCCTGGAGTGTGGCCTGCAGCACCGTGCTCGAACGCTTCGCGTGCGCGGGCAAGCGGAAGCACCTCGGATAATACCGGCTTCAGCTTCCCGGTGTCCACGAGTCCGGTGATTTGATCAAGCTGCTTTCGATTTCCGCTAACAATGAAAAACACACCGCGCACGCTGTGCTGCTCGGCGACATCAGCCGGAATCGCGGAGACCGTTGTCACTAGCACACCGCCCTTCCGCAGCACGCGCCAGGAACGCTCCCGCGTCTCGCCGCCGATCGTGTCCAGCACTACATCGATGTCTCGCAGAATGTCTTCGAAACGCGTAGCGTGGTAGTCGATCACGTCGTCAGCCCCCAGACTGCGCACGAGCGCCGTGTCGCGCGCAGATGCCGTGGCTAGTACGTGGGCCCCTCGCCACCGTGCCAGTTGCACTGCCAACGTTCCCACCCCGCCGGCGCCTCCGTGGATCAGCACGGCTTGCCCCACAGCGAGATGCGCGTGTTCGAAGAGCGCCTGCCAGGCGGTCAGCGCCGAAAGCGGCAGTGCCGCCGCCTGCACGTGTGGGATGCTGCGTGGCTTTAACGCGAGGTTCGCCGCACGCACTGCCGCGAACTCGGCGGCCGCCCCGTCCCGTGGAAAATCAGCCAGGCCATATATCTCGTCGCCCGCCCGAAAATCCGTGATATCGGGTGCCGTCTCCTCTACCACGCCTGATGGCTCGTGTCCCGGAATGCCTGGAATCCGCGGCGTGCCATCGGCGCTCTGATAGGTTTCATCCCAAGTCAGTTCTGCGGGCGTGATGCCCGTCGCGCGTACCCGTACCAGCACATCCCCAGGCCGAACCACCGGCACCGGTGCATCCTCGAAAAACAACTGCTCCGGCCCGCCCCGGCCGTGAGTCCTGACTGCTTTCACGGGAATCCCTCCCTCGCTACTATTCTCCCGCGCCGCCGGTGCAATGCATTTTGGGGAAGGTGGCGCAGCGTCGCCTCGGGTGCATCGTCGGCAATCCGGATTATCTTTGGTGCCGGAGCGCTCTTCGCGCTCCGGGGTCTCTGTGCGCTGAGGCGGGGACAGGACGTGCCGTCCTTTCCCCGCGCCCCTTTCCTCGGCTGCGGCATTCTTCCTCCGCTGCGCTCCGGATTTTCTCTTGACGAATCCGATCACTTCTTCCACAATCACAAAATCTGTGTCGCTTCACTCCGATGGCTGACCGGGATCATCCCGGAATGGTGACCGCGTTCCCTTCGGAATCGGCGATCACCTTCGATTAAGGTACTTTTCAGCGTACGCTTGATCGTATTCCCTTCCCCGAGGACGTAGGTCGGCGAGCTGGCACAATACCTTAGTCAGCAATCGGACTGCTCCGGTTCGCCTTTACCGGTAGAATCGTGGTGTGGGTGCAGTCATGACCGGGGTTGTGAAGCCAGGCCGCGGACTCGCAGTGCCACGCATGACCGACTCCGCGATCATCGAACGACTGCAGGCAGCAGCCGGCTGTCCGATCGTCCCCGGTACGCTTAACGTGCGCCTCTCCGAGCCGGCTACGCGGGGCCCAAACTGGCGCTACCTCGCCGCAGCGGAAATCAGCCCGCAGTGGCATCAGCAGATTGGTCAAGCTGGCTATTTCCTCATCCGCGCCCTCATCGCCGACCGCTACCGAGGGTTGGCGTTTCAGGCTGACGAACCCGGATACCCCGCGGACCAAGTCGAGTTGGTCGCGGGGATTCAGCTTAGGCCACTTCTCGGCCTGAGCGATGGCGACAAAATCTCGTTCTCAGTAGTCGACTGGGATGATTTTCGATGACTCGTGAGATCGAGACCGCTCGTCTTGTGCTGTACCCTTGGCGGCCCACCGATCTGGACGAGTATGCGCGCCTGCTTGCTGATCCCGACGTCATGCGTTACATCACGCACGAGTATGGACCGCTGTCCTACGAGGAGGCGAAACAGGCTCACGCGCGGATTCTTCGGCTCTGGGACGAACGCGGGTTTGGCGCCTGGGCTGCGCGCCGTCATCCGGCAAGCGTTCGAGGGTCTTGGGCTTGAGCGGCTCATCGCAATCACGGTGCCCTACCACACCGCGTCACGCCGCGTGATGGAGAAGTGCGGCTTGACCTACCAAGGTACCGTGGCGGTGATCGACCGCCGGCTGCACGTCCCGCGGGATGTTGTATGGTACGCGCTCAACCGGGCCGACTGGAGTTCGTCCCAAAGGGCCGCCGGATGACCTTGTCGTTCCCCGACCGCATCCAGACCGCGCGGCTTGTGCTGCGCGCACCGACGATGGACGATGGGCCGGCGATCTTCGAGCGGTGGGCGCAGGACGCCGACGTCGTCCGATACTTGACGTGGGGCCCGGACTACGCGGTTGACGAGGTAAACGAGTTTCTTCGCCAGTGCCAGGAGATGCGCCGGTCCGGAGAGCGCATGGCCTGGGTGCTGACGCTCGCGGGCGACGGGTCCCCCATCACTAGGCCCTAGATCGTAAAGCACCCCTGCCTGTCGGTGGCTCCGCGCTCTCGGAGTACGAACTGGAAATTCCGCCGGCGAAGCACCATGCCATCCTGCGGTTGCGGCGCCGTCGCAGCAATCGCCTCGATGGTTAGATCACGAACGTCGAGGGGTCGGATGCCCACCAACCTCTCAAGAAGCATGGCGCGGGCGGCATCGCTTCCGAACGTGTAGAGTTGATGATCCCACGTCCTCGCGGTGACGAACGCGAGACCTGGCCGTTCGCCAACCTCCAAAATGCCGCACCCGTTCTTTCGCCACTCACCTTTGCGGCCTAAAGTAATGGCGCGGGGCTCCTCGAGCAGCAGGCGGGCCCACCAGCCCTGCAGTCCAGGCGGAGCCGGCTCGACGCGCGGCTCGCATGCGAGAACAGTCTCGAGCGCCGCCAACCGCACTGGATCAGGTTCCTCCAACGGAATGAACCAATCGCGCACCGTGACGAAGGTTTCGGGTCCGGCGTGCGGACCGCGCAGGCGCATGAAGCCACAGAGTATGACAGCGACACTCCGCAGGCAACCCGCGCGGTTATGAAAGGCGACCGCCACTTCCTGGCCCCGCGCGAGCCACAGCGGGACGACGAGCCGGCCACCGTCTTTGAGCTGGGTCACCCATGCGGGCGACAGGTCCGACACGCCGACCGTCACCTCGATCCGGTCGAAGGGTGCGTATTCCGGCACGCCAAGCCAGCCGTCGGCGGTCACAGTGCGAACAACCGGGTGGCCTGAAGCATCAAGGCGCTGTCGTGCCTCTTGAACGATTGCCGCGTCGATATCGACAGTCGTCACGTCGCCGGCCGGCCCTGCCAGGACGCCCAAGAGCGCCGCATTATATCCGGTTCCGGCGCCAACCTCGAGGACGCGGTGCCCGGGCTGCACGTCGAGTTGCTGCAACATTAGCGCCATGATCTCGGGCATGCTGGATGAGCTGATCGGGATCCCCTCGGGCCCTCGCCGCGTGATTACCGCCTCGCCGCTGTAAACGGCCTCCAACGCTACCCCGGGAAGAAAGTGCTCTCTCCGTACGGCGCGAACCGTCGCCTCAATAGGTCCTGTTGGCATTGCGCGCTGCCTGACTAGACGAGTCACCATCTCATCGTTCAGATTCTCTTGAAGTGCCCGCAGGTGGCGGATTTGGCCGGCGTGGTACGCGTCATGGGCTGCCTTGTTGAGGACCAGGTTAACGACCGGCCATCCTGTCTGCGTCGGCGGGCGTTTCCACAACTCGTCCTCGGCCAAGCGGTCGATCGTTTCCAATAGCTGTCCCTGCGCACCTCGAAGCCGCACAATGGCCGCCAGCCATGCGGCATCGTCGCCGCCGGGATCCTCCCAGGTCGGTGCCGGTGGCCGCTCGCCGAGGATGACTCGGCGCTCCCATTCCTTGCTCTTGGCGAGATGATCGACGATCTGCCAAATCGAATGCCGGTACAGGGACTGTTTCCAAGATGCCTGCACGGCGGTCAGCCCGTCGAGCACGTCGAGTACGGATGGGTAATCCCCGTTTGGCCCCTGGAATGCCCCCACGGTGGCGTTGCGGAGGACCTCGATCCAAGGCGTCGTCATGGGACACACCTTTGGGCGCGGCCACACTACCGCACGGTCGTTCGACGTAGAAACTGAAAACTATCTTGAGAATACCACTGAAAAGTATCTCAGGTGACCCGCTCGATTTCCTTGATTTTGACGGGGTGCCACTGAAAACTATCGTGAGAAACCTACACGGGGGTTCCCTCGCCGGCGGACCCGCGCCGGACGCCGGCGCCTCGCTACGCGGGCCGCGGGGCCGCGGAAAGGAAATCGCGCCGCGAGCCTGAACGTCGTGAGGCGTGCGTGGGACCATGACGTTCCCCTCATCCCGATCGAAGGAACGGCGCGGCAGTGCGGGAAGCCGCTGAGATCGCCGTCGGCGGCCTGCTGGCGGGCAGCGTCTTCGCCCTGGTTGCCCTCGGGTTTACGCTCGTCTACAACGTCATGGGCGTCCCGAACCTTGCACAGGGTGCGTTCGTCGTGCTCGGGGCGCTGGGGATGTACTCGCTCGAGACGCAGGGCCATTGGCCGCCGGCGGCCGCGGCCGCCGGCGCGGCGGGCGCGGCCGCGCTGATCGGCGCCGCGATGGAACGGTTCGTCGTCCGGCCAGCGCGGGCGCACCTCGCGGTGGGCGGCATGCTCATTCTGCTCGTCGGGCTCCTCACGTTCTTCGAGGGCGCGAGCCTGCTCATCTGGGGCAGCCAGCCTTACTCGATTCCGGCGTTTTCGGGCGAGCGGCCGGTGATCGTGGGCGGCGTCGGTGTCCCGACGCAGGCATTCTGGATCGTCGGCATCTCCGGCCTCATCGTCGCGGCGCTGTGGTACGTGCTGGCGCGGACGGCCTTCGGCAAGGCGCTCCGCGCCTGCGCGGAGAACCCGGTCGCGGCCAGCCTCATGGGCGTCCAGGTCTCGGGGATGACGCTCTTCGCGTTCGCCGTCGGTGCGGCAATCGGCGCGATCGGCGGCGAGGTGCTGGGACCGGTCACCTCGATCGCGTTCGATACCGGGCGCTTCTTCACCAACCTCGGCTTCGTCGCATTCGCGTTGGGCGGGATGGGCTCGTTCTTCGGGGCGATCGCCGGGGGCCTGGGACTCGGCGTCGTGC
>DASYZR010000162.1 GCA_035945995.1 bacterium | reverse complement strand
AGGGCGCTCGCAATACGGCGGCCGTCCGCGAGGACAAACGTCTCCTGAGCGTGGGGCGTGACGCCGAGCCGCTGGAGGACGGCCGCCGGAACGGTCGTATAGGTGGCCCCTGTGTTCACCAAGGCCTCGAGGGCCTCAAATGGACCGGTTGGCCCGGCGCCTAGCTCGATGGCGTGGCGAAAGGTTCCCACGGCGACGCCTGTACTCTAGCCGCGTTTCGACGTCCGTTCAAGTGGTGTCGTAGGTCAATGATCCTGTCCCCCTAATGGGTTCATGAAAATGTCACTCCCTGCAGTTTGAGGTGCTTGCGGCGGATCTCTTCGCTCATAGTTCGCCGCCACGGGTGATCGGCTGACGGCGTGTGGGCTGGAGAGCGCGGTGGCTGCGGTGGGGGGCTGGGTCGGCGAACGTGCTGCCGATGGGAGAGTGGTTTGGCCCGGAGCCGGTGGCCGCGGTAGTAGACGGCCAGCGTGCCATTGAGGCGGGCATAGACGTCGACGCGAGTGCCGGTGTAGCTGCGGCCGCCCGGGCCGGGCGCAAGTTGCAGCAGGCGCCCGTCGAGCGAGATGGTGTTGTCGTGGCTGACGGTGCGCTGGTACTTAAAGCAGCAGATGCGGTCGAGATGAGGCGGGGCGGGTTGCCAAGCCGGCTCGGGATCGGCGGCTGGCTGGGCGAAGCGCGCGTTGTAGCGCGGGAGAAAGTGATCGAGGACGCGCTGGGCGTCGGCGAGCGTGCGGGCCTGCGCGAGCCGCAATTCGACGACGAGGCGATCCTGGAAGGTGCCAAAGAGACGTTCGATGCGGCCCTTGCCCTGGGGCGAGGACGCGGGGATCCAGGTGATGCCTAATTCCTGGAAGGCGCGGCCGAGCTGCGTCGAGGGCACGGTATCCGTCAATTGCTCCATCACGGACCGGGGCGTGCGGGGATCGCGATGAAACAAGCCGTGGCGATCGGTGTAGGCGCCAGCGGGGACACCATAGCGTTGGATGAGGCGGCGGAGAAGCAGGAAATAGCCATGGGCGTCTTCCTCCGGGCGAAAGACCCCGGCGAGGACTTCGCCGGTGGCGTCATCGATGGCGGCGAGAAGCACGAGCCAGGGCCCGCGATCTTCGAGCCAGGAATGGTGGCTGCCGTCCAGCTGGACGAGGAGCCCGGCCTGGGGCATGCGCTCGCGGCGGCGACGATGGCGGGGCGGGCGGCGCGTGCGAGGACTGCCGATGCCGGCGGCACGCAGCAGGCGCTGCACGGTCTTGCGGGACACCCGGATGCCCTCACGGTCCGCGAGGAATTCGGTGAGCTGGTGATCATTCACACCGGTGTAGAGGGTCCGCGCGAGACTCAGGATGCGGGCGCGGATTTTCTCAGCGAGCCGGCGTGGGGACGGCCGACCGCGGTTGCCATGGGCAAGGGCCGCCGGGCCCTGCTGTTCGAGCCGTCGTCGGAGCCGCCGAATGTGTCGTGGCGACAGAGCCAAGAGCCGGGCGGCTTCCCGGCCGCGCAGGACCCCGTCAAGGACCCGGGACAAAACGTGCATGCGCTGGTGCTCCCGCTGGGTCAAGGTGATCGTCTCCCTCGTCATGAGAGGACATATTCACTGACCCATTAAGGGAGGACAAAATCATTGACCTATTACACAGTTGAGTTGTTCGAATTGACACCGACAGACGCGTGTGCTACCGTAAGTCACAACTGAATAGCAACTCTTATCCAGAGTGGTCGAGGGACGGGCCCGATGACACCCGGCAGCCTACCAGGTTTTCCCGCCTGGCGTGGTGCTAAATCCCGCGGAAGATCCAATTCCGGTAGATAAGAGGGAGTGATCCCCCTCGGAGTTGGGAGGGGGATTTTTGTTGCGTCCAAATGCGGGCGCGACGCGAACGGGATGGGAGGGGAGAGATGGGAGCAACGGGGCTGATGTGTCGCGAGTGTGGCCGGCGGTACGCGCTCGATCCGATCTTCGTGTGCGAAGCTTGTTTCGGTCCGCTCGAAGTCGAGTACGATCACGGCGGGCTCGCCGGTGAGGCGCTGCGGACGCGGATACTCTCCGGTCCGGCGTCGATCTGGCGGTACCAGGATTTTCTTCCGGTCCAACGCGTGCCGGCTTGGGACCTCGCTCCCGGTTATACGCCGCTCGTCCGGGCCGAACGGCTCGGCCGGGTCCTCGGGCTCCGCAACCTGTACCTCAAGAACGACACCCGCAATCCGACCTGGTCGTTCAAAGACCGCGTCGTAGCGTGCGCGCTCGCCGCGGTGCGCACGTTCGAGTTCAGCGTGGTGTCCTGTGCCAGCACCGGCAACCTGGCCAACGCCGTCGCGGCCCATGCGGCGAAAGCCGGCCTCCGGGCGGTCGTGTTCATTCCGACCGGGCTCGAGCGCGCGAAAATCGTCACCACGTCGGCGTACCGGCCCACGCTCGTGGAAGTCGAGGGCACGTACGACGACGTCAACCGGCTCTGCCTCGAGATCGGGGAAGAGCACCGCTGGGCGATCGCCAACGTCAACCTGCGGCCGTACTACTCGGAGGGCGCGAAGACGCTCGGGTTCGAAGTCGCCGAGCAGTTGGGGTGGCGGGCGCCGGACCGCGTCGTGGTGCCGGTGGGCTCGGGCAACATGTTTGTGAAGATCCAGAAGGCCTTCGAGGAGTTTCAGCGGCTCGGGGTGATCCCGGCGCACACGGTGCGGATGACCGCGGCGCAGGCGGAGGGGTGCGGACCGATCGCGACGGCGTACCACGCTGAGACCGATACGGTCGTGCCGGTGATCCCGAGCACCGTCGCCAAGTCGCTCGCGATCGGCAACCCGGCCGACGGTCCGTACGTGCTCGACATCGCGCGCCGCACGGGCGGGGCCGTCGAGGCCGCGTCCGACGAGGAGACGGTTGACGCGATCCAGCTGCTTGCCGAGACCGAGGGGCTGTTCACCGAGCCGGCCGGCGGCGTCACGGTGGGCGTGCTGCGGAAGCTGGCGCTCGCCGGCGCCATCGATCCGGACGAAACGGTCGTCGCCTACATCACCGGCATCGGGTTGAAGGCCCTCGAAGCCGTGGAGTCGCGGCTCGCGGCGCCCGTGCGCATCAAGCCGACCCTCGCGTCGTTCGAGGCGCGCGTGCTGCAGCCGGCGACGGCGTAGGGGAGAGTTTCGCCACAGATTCGGCAGAAGGTCCCGCGTTGGACGGGGAGGGAGCGTTCTCATGGCGGTTCGGGTACGGATTCCCACGCCGCTGCGCCAGCTCACGAACGGCGCGCGGCTGATCGAGGTCGGCGGCGCCGACCTGGCCCA
>DASYZR010000161.1 GCA_035945995.1 bacterium | reverse complement strand
CGCGAGGCGCGGGACAGGCCGGCAGGGCCGCACACGGCCCGCGTCGTAACAGAGCGCCGGCGGAAGAAACTCCCAGGCGCGGTCCAGAGGGACGGCGCGGAGACTGGTCTTTCGCGGGGAGGCGCTCATGGCGAAGGTCCTGCTCGAGCACGTGATCAAGCAGTTCGGCAACGTCACCGCGGTCAACGACGTCACGCTCGACATCCCGGACCGGCAGTTTACGGTTCTCGTCGGCCCGTCCGGCTGCGGCAAGACGACCTGTCTTCGGCTGATCGCGGGTCTCGAAGAAGCCACAGCGGGCAACATTTACATCGGCGATCGCGTCGTCAACGACGTGGCGCCGAAAGACCGCGACATCGCGATGGTTTTCCAGAATTACGCGCTCTACCCGCACATGACGGTCTACGACAACATGGCGTTCGGGCTGCGCCTGCGCAAGTACGCGCGGCCCGAGATCGACCGGCGCGTGAAAGAGGCCGCCGAGATGCTCGGCATTCAAACGCTCCTCGACCGGAAGCCGAAGCAGCTGTCCGGCGGCCAGCGCCAGCGCGTGGCGCTCGGCCGCGCGATCGTCCGCGAGCCGCAGGTGTTCCTGATGGACGAGCCGCTCAGCAACCTCGACGCGAAGCTCCGCGTCCAGACCCGCGCCGAGATCAAGAAACTCCACGCGCGCCTGCAGACGACCACCGTCTACGTCACGCACGACCAGGTCGAGGCGATGACGATGGGCGACCGCATCGTCGTGATGAAGGACGGCCTGGTGCAGCAGGTCGACTCGCCGATGAACCTCTACGAGCGGCCCGCGAACCTGTTCGTCGCCGGGTTCATCGGCTCGCCCGCGATGAACTTCCTGGAGACCAAACTCGCGCGCCAGGACGGGAAACTGCTGATCGACGGCGGCGTGTTCCGCGCCGAAGTGCCGCCGGAGCAGGGCGCCAAACTGGGGGAGTGGGTGGACAAGCCGGTGATCTTCGGCATCCGGCCGGAAGACGTCTCGGACCGGGCGCTGGCGCCGGGCTCGAACGGCGCGGTCCTGCGGGCGCAGGTCGACGTCCACGAGCCCCTCGGGTCGGACGTGATCCTCTACCTCAGCGCGGGGACGCACAGCCTCGTCGCGCGCGTGGACGCGCACACCCAGGCGCGGATGGGGCAGTCGACCGAGGTCGTTTTCAACATGAAGAAGATGCACGTCTTCAACCCGGAGACGCACGCGGCCATTTTATAAGGGCCAGCGAAGGGGCGAGGGGGCCGATCTGCTACCGGTTGCTACCGGCCGCGGTCGGTCTTCCGCTCGCCCCCAAGACGTGTTCTAGGACCTCGGTCGCCTGGACGTCCTGGGCCGCGCAAAAAGGTAGTCGCCTGTGATTGAAGTCAAGACGAGCGTTCGCCGTCGACTCATCGCAGCCAGATGGTTTTCTCCGCGGCGGGGGTGCGTCGGCGAACGGGAACTTCCGCCGGGTAGCCTGCATACATGATGCCGATGATACGCCGGTCCGCCGAAAGACCCAGCAGCTGGCGCAGACCCGGATCGTCCCGCAGCGCTCCGGTGCGGAAATAGGTCCCGAGGCCCTCGGCCCAGGCGCCGAGCATGAACGCGTACGCCGCGCCGTAGGTGGCCCAGACGTCTTCCTCCCTCCGTTCCGGGTCCTCGGCCACGTACGACGTGACGGCGATGATCAGCGGGGTGTCAACGGTATCCCGGTACACCTTGTCGAGTGCGGGTTGAACCTCCGGCGCATCCGGATTCGGCAGCGCCTTTCGGCGCGACGCGCGGCGGATGTCCGCGAACCGGCGCTTGGACTCGCCCTCGAGAACGAAGAACTGCCACGGCTCGGTCATGCGGTGGTTGGGGGCCCAGACCGCGGCATCCAGCAGCCGCGCCACTACGTCGGGTGGCACGGGATCGGGTTTCACTCTGGCGACGCTGCGACGCGTGCGGATCACATCGAGCACTGATGTTGGTGGTCCCGCGGTCATCGTACGATCATGCCTCCTTCCACCACGCCGCGTACAGACCGTGCACGCCCTCCAGCAGTACGCGAGGATCGCATGGCGCTCCTGCGCTC
The DNA here is from genome assembly GCA_035945995.1 of bacterium. NCBI lineage: Bacteria > bacterium. The sequence continues at coordinate 22,915 of DASYZR010000161.1, read as the reverse complement.
ATTTCGAGGCCAGATCGCCGTCGATGAACAACCGGGAGGTGCCTTATGAGTCACGCGGATATCGCGGCCGCCAATCGAGCGTTTGAGGAGGCGGCGAAAAAACGGGACACGGAACGGCTGGCCGGTCTCTACACAGCGGACGCGATCGTCATGCCGCCTGACGGCCCGTTCGTGAAGGGGCGCGAAAACATCAGGCAACTCTGGGGCTCGGCGATCCAGCAGATGGGGCTGCGCGACGTCCGGCTCAACACCCTCGACCTCGACGTCGTAGGCGACACCGCGTACGAAGTCGGCGAGGCGGTGCTGACCCTGGAGTCGAGCGGCGCGACCGTCAAGTACGTAGTGGTGTGGAGGAAGGTCGACGGTTCGTGGCGGCTGCACCGCGACATCTTGGGCTCGGGGCGGTTGCACTCGTCGTGAAGGCAGGCGGCAAGTAGCGGGAAGGCGGACGCAGCAGACACCAAACAACTGAAAAATCGGCAGTCGAGGGGACGGGTCTCGACGGCCCGTTCCTTCCATTTTCCTCCGGTTCTCTCCTAGCGCGGGCCCCCGTCCGGCTTGGCGGGCGGCGCGACGAACGGCTGCAGAAACCGCGCAAACTCCATCGGGAAGATGAATTTCGTCGAGGCGCCCGCGCCCAGGGACTTGAGCGCCTCCAGATACTGCAGGCTCATCGTGTTCGTGTCCACGGTCTTCGCGACGCTGAAGATCTTGTCGAGCGCGAGCGAGAAGCCCTCGGCGCGCAGGATCGCGGCCTGACGGTCACCCTCGGCGTTGAGGATGGCGGCCTGCTTGGCCCCTTCGGCGATCGTGATCGCCGCCTGCTTCTTCCCGTCCGCCTCCGTGACGAGCGCCCGCCGGCTGCGCTCCGCGGACATCTGGCGGGTCATCGCCTCCTGGACGTCCTTGGGCGGCGTGATCTCTCTGATCTCGACCGTGGTCACCTTGACGCCCCACCGCTCGGTGACCTCGTCGAGTTTGGTGCGCAACACCTGGTTGATCTGATCGCGCTTCGCGAGCACGTCGTCGAGAATGATGTCGCCGATCACGGCTCTGAGGCCGGTGGTCGCGATGCCCTGGGCCGCCCCGGCGAAGTTGCCGACCTGGATCACGCTGAGTTGGGGGTCGATGACCTTCCAGTAGATCAGGAAGTCGATCGAGATCGGCGCGTTGTCCTTCGTAATGCACGTCTGCGCCGGGATCTCGAGATACACCTCGCGGAGGTCGACCCACACCGCCTTGTCCACGATCGGGATGAGGTACACGATGCCCGGCCCTTTCGGCCCAAAGCTGCGGCCGAGGCGGAACACCACGAGCCGCTGGTACTCACGGACCACCTTGATCCCGCTTCGGAGTCCCAGGGCGATGATGATCAGGACGGCAAGCACGAAGTACATGCGGATTCCCCCCTCTGGTACCGCCGGAGCGTTCGTGCCGGCGCGCCGCCGTTCCTCCGGCCCCCGCGCAAGGCGCGGGGGCCGGAGGAACCGTAACGAAAACGGCCCGCCGTGCCGGATGCCGGCGTGGCCGTGCCGATCAGGCGAGGGGCAGGCGCTCCACCATGAGAACCGAGTAGTCCAGGTTCTCGGCTTTCACGCCTGCCTGACGCAGCATGGCCATGACCTGCGCGCGATGGTGCACCTCGTGAAAGAGCAACTGACCGGCGATGCCGCCGGCGACCGTGCGGATGCGCACCGGCGGCGTGAAGAACCTGGCGACGTACTCGATCGGACGGCCGGGATCGTCCAGCTTGGCGAGCACCTCGCGCGTGACCGGCCGCTGCCGGTCCCACGCGGTGAGAAACGGTTCCAGCTCCGGAAGCCGCTCGGCGGTGAACGGGTTGTTCTTGACGTCGTAGTCCCGGCCGCTCAACCGCTGGACATACCCATACTCGGAGGCGGCGGTGTGCAGGAGCGTCGCCCGGATCGTCCCGAGGCCGATCGGGAACGTCCGCGTGTAGACCTCGGAGGGCTGCCCGCGCACCCAGCCGAGGAGCCTGGCGCGGGCCGTGACGAGGTAGTCAAAGAAGTACGCGAAGTTTACGGGTGGGGTGCTCATGGGGCCTAGGTTCGCCGCGGGCCGGCCCCGCGCCTCGCGCGGGGCCGGCGCCGATCCTAGTCCCGGATCGCGCTCAGATCGATGCGCCGCTGCACGAAGTTGACGTAGACCTCGCCGCGGCGGAAGAACGCGTTGTCGAGCACGGCGAGGTGGAACGGAATCGTCGTGCGAATCCCGCCGATTTCGAACTCCCCCAGCGCGCGCAGCATCCGGGCGACCGCCTCATCGCGCTCGCGGCCCCACGCGATCACCTTGGCGATCAGCGAGTCGTAGTGCGGGGGCATGGTGTATCCGGCGAAGGCGTGCGTGTCGACGCGCACGCCGGGACCGCCGGGCGGGATGAACGCGGTGATCGGTCCCGGCGACGGCAGGAACTCCCGCGAGGGGTCCTCGGCGTTCACCCGGCACTCGATCGCGTGGCCGCGCGGCTCGATCTCGCGCGCGACCGCGAGCCGCTCGCCGGCGGCGATGCGGATCTGCTCTTTGACGAGATCGACATCCGTGACCATCTCCGTCACGGGGTGCTCGACCTGGATGCGCGTGTTCATCTCCATGAAGTAGAAGTGCTCGCCGCCGTCCACGAGGAACTCGACCGTGCCGGCGTTGGCGTACCCGGCGACCTCCGCGGCCCGCACCGCGGCGCGCGTGAGGGCGCGCCGGAGACGCGGGGAGACGCCGGGCGACGGCGCCTCCTCGAGCAGCTTCTGATGCCGGCGCTGGACCGAGCAGTCGCGCTCGCCGAGCGCGATCGTCGTCCCCCGCCCGTCGGCGAGAATCTGCACCTCCACGTGCCGCGGCTCCTCGAGGTACTTCTCCACGTACAGCGCGCCGTCGCCGAACGCCGCTTCGGCTTCCGTGTGCGCCGCCGCCAGCGCCCGGCGCACGTCGTCGGCGGTGTGCACGATCCGCATCCCGCGCCCGCCGCCGCCGGCCGCCGCCTTGATGATCAGGGGGTACCCGATCGAGCGCGCCGCCGCGAGCGCCGCGGCTTCGTCGAGCACCGGCCCGGTGCTGCCCGGCACGACGGGGACGCCGGCGCGGCGCATCAGCTCCCGGGCCTTGGCTTTGTCGCCCATCTTCGCGATCGCCTCCGGCGACGGACCGATGAAGGTGATCTTGCAGTCGCGGCAGATCTCCGCGAAGTGGGCGTTTTCGGCGAGGAACCCGTAGCCCGGATGGATCGCGTCGACGTTGAGCAGCTCGGCGGTGCTCATGATGTTGGGGACGTTCAGGTAGCTGTCGCGCGCGGGCGCCGGACCGACGCAAAACGCTTCGTCCGCCATCTGGACGTGGAGGGCGCCGCGGTCGGCCTCGGAGTAAATGGCCACCGTCCGGAGGCCGAGCTCCCGGCAGGCGCGGATCACGCGGACGGCGATCTCCCCGCGGTTGGCGATCAGGACCTTCTTGAACATCGAGCGGTCAGGCGGCGGGGTCGACGAGGAAGAGGGGCTGCCCGTATTCCACGGGGGCGCCGTTCTCGGCCAGGACGCGCACGATGCGGCCGGCGACTTCACTCGGAATCTCGTTGAACATCTTCATCGCCTCGAGCACGCACACCGTCTGTCCGCGCTGCACGGTCTCGCCCTCGTTGACGAACGGCGGGGCGTCCGGCTTCGGCGCCCGGTAAAATGTCCCGACCATCGGCGCGACGATCGGCACGTAGCGGGCCGCGGGCTCCTCCCCGGGAACCGGCGCGCGGCCGGTCGCGCCGGAGGGTGGGGCGGCGTCGGCCGTCGCCGGCGGCACCGCGGCGGCGGTTTTCTTGACGTGCACCTTGACGTGCGGCGCGTCGACGACGAGCTCGGCGATGTCGGCTTCGGTCGCCAGACGGATGATGGCGCGGATTTCCTCGAGATCCAGCCGTTCGCGCTCGCCCATCGTCGCGAACCTCCTCAGGCGCGCGGCGCGGCGCCCTGCCCGGCGCCGTTGCCGTCCATCTCGCGGACGCGTCCGATGCGGCGGAACTTCTCATAACGGGCCGCGAGCAGCGCCTCGGCCGGCCGGTCCAGCAGGAGCGCCAGCCGGCGCCGGACCGCTCCCGCGACGGCCTCGGCGGCGGCTTCGCGGTCGGCGTGCGCGCCGCCGGCCGGCTCGGGGATGATCTCGTCGATGATGCCGAAGGCGGCGAGATCGGGCGCGGTGATCCGGAGTGATGCGGCCGCGTCCCGGCTGCGGGTCGCGTCCCGCCAGAGGATCGCCGCGCAGCCTTCCGGCGAGATGACCGAATACACCGCGTGCTCGAGCATGAGCACCGCGTCGCCGACCCCGATCGCGAGGGCGCCGCCGCTGCCCCCTTCGCCGGTGATGACGGTGACGATCGGGACGCGCAGCCGCGCCATCTCCAGCAGCGCCCGCGCGATCGCTTCGCTCTGCCCCCGCTCCTCGGCCTCCTTGCCGGGAAACGCGCCGGGCGTGTCAATCAGCGTGACGATCGGACACCGCAGCTTCTCGGCCAGCTTCATGATCCGGATCGCCTTGCGGTAGCCCTCCGGGTTCGGCATGCCGAAGTTGCGCGCGATGTTCTCGCGGGTGTCCCGGCCCTTGGCGTGGCCCAGCAGGGCGGCCGTCCGCCGGCCCCCGACCGGGGGCGTCTCGATCCATCCGAGCCCGGCGATGATCGCGGGGTCATCGCGACTCGTGCGGTCGCCGTGCAGCTCGACAAACTCCGTCGCCAGCGCGGCGATGTAGTCGCCGACCCGGGGCCGGTCCGGATGACGCGCCAGTTGGACGGTCTGCCAGGGCGAAGGCTCGCGGGCAATCGCTTCGCGCAAGTCCTGCGCACGGCCCTCGAGCACGGCGATCTGCGCGTTGAGGTCCATCCGCTGCTCGTTCGGAATCTTGCGCAGTTCGCCGATCTCCCGCTCGACGTCCGCGAGGGCCCGCGCCGCCGCCTCGCCCGCCGAGGTGGACGGACCGGCGGCCGGGCCGCCGGCCGGGGACGGCACCGGCGTCTCAGGCACCCGGCCGCGCCTCGCCGTCTGTCTCTCCCGCATTCGCGACGTCGTCCCCGGCGTCGCCGAGGGGCGCCGGCGGGGCACCGCCGGCGGCTTCGGCGGAAACCGTCCAGCCCGCCGATGCCCGGCCGCCGGCCCGCGCGGGGTCGATCGGCGCGCCGCACAGGCGCAGGAGGCGCCCGAGCGTCGCCCGCAGCTCGGCCCTGGGCACGATCCGGTCCAGCAACCCGTGCTCGAACACGAACTCCGACGTCTGGAAGCCCTCCGGGAGCTTCTGCCGGATGGTTTGCTCGATGACGCGGCGGCCGGCAAACCCGATGAGGGCGCCGGGCTCGGCCAGCACGACGTCGCCCTGAAACGCGAAGCTCGCGGCGACGCCGCCGGTCGTGGGATCGCAGAGCACGGAAATGAACGCCACGCCGGTCTCCGCCAGCCGCGCGAGCGCGACGCTGGTCTTGGCGAGCTGCATCAGAGACAACGTGCCTTCCTGCATCCGCGCGCCGCCCGAGGCGGAAAAGACGACCAGCGGGGAGCGCGTGGCGGCCGCCCGCTCGGCCGCGCGGGCGATCTTCTCCCCCACCACCGAGCCCATGCTCCCGCCGAGGAAGGCGAACTCCATCGCCGCCACCACCGCCGCGGCGCCTTCGATCGTGCCCGTGCCGCTGAGCACCGCTTCCGGCAGCCCCGTCCGCCGCTGGGCCTCGTCGATGCGCTCCGGATACGGCTTTTCATCGACAAAGGCGAGCGGGTCGTCCGGCGCCAGATCCCCGTCGAACTCCTGGAACGACCCGGCATCCAGCACGAGCGCGAGCCGCTCCGGCGCCGAGAGCCGGTAATGGTACCCGCATTTGGGGCAGACGCGGAAGGCGCGCTCGAGCTCGCGCCGGTAGTTGAGGCCGGCACAGCGGGGACATTTGATCCAGAGGCCCGCGGGGATCTCGCGGCGTCCCGACGAGGCGACCTTCGGCCGGCTCAGCCAGTTCAGCACGAGGACCCCGGGGGCGCTACCACGGCGCGATTATACCGTACGCGTTCCGGGGCGGCAAACGCGTGCTCGGCGGTAACCGGCCCGCGCGGGCGCGGATGTTATAATGAAGCACGCCGGGCAGGGATCCAGGGAGGGATTGGAAGATGGCGACAACGACACCGGGCGGGACGCCCGCCGGGCGGGAGAAGCGCACCCGCGGACGCTTCGGCTACGCGGCGGGCGTGGTGTGGGTCCTCGCGGCCCTCGTCGTGGGGACGGGGTTCGGCGGCCTCGTCCTTCCGCAGTATCTGCATCCGGTCTTTTCATCGCAGGCCGCGCCCCAGGCCCCGGCGCCGCAGCAACCGGCGGCGCCTCCGCCCGCTACGACGGCCCCGGCGCCGTCCGCGCCCGCACCGGCCGGTCCCGCGCCGGCGCCCGGGCTCACGCAGGAAGAGAACGTCGTCATCAACGTCGTCAGGCGGGTGCGGCCGTCGGTGGTCAACATCGACACCGAGGCGCAGGTCCAGACGGTCTTCGGCGTGTTTCCGCAGCAGGGCGCCGGGTCCGGCGTGATCGTGCGGCCGGACGGCTACATCCTCACGAACAACCACGTGGTGCAGGGCGCGCAAACGATCAAGGTGACCCTGCTGAGCGGCAAGGTGCTCAGCGGCAAGATCGTCGGGACGGATCCGATCGCCGATCTGGCCGTGATCAAGGTGTCGTCACCGGAGCCGCTGCCGGCCGCGCGGCTCGGTTCCAGCCGCGACCTGCAGGTCGGCCAACTGGCCATCGCCATCGGCAACCCGTTCGGTCTCGGCAGCACGGTGACGACCGGCGTGGTCAGCGCGCTCAACCGCAACATCCAGCTGCCCAACCTGATCGTGGAGAACCTGATCCAGACGTCCGCGCTGATCAATCCGGGCAACAGCGGCGGGGCGCTCGTGGACAGCGCCGGCGAGGTCGTCGGCGTCAACACCGCGATCATCCCGAACGCGCAGGGCATCGGCTTCGCGATTCCGAGCGACCTGGCGCGCGCCGAGATGCAGCAGCTGATCTCCTACGGCCGCGTCATCCGGCCCTGGGTCGGCGTGGAGTACGGCGGCGACCTCGACGCGCAGACGGCGCAGGCGTACCACATCGGCGTCCAGCACGGGGTGATCGTCCGCCGCGTCGAGCAGAGCTCGCCGGCAGCCAAGGCCGGCATCGCCGCGGGCGACATCATCACCGCCGTGGGCGGCGCGCAGGTCAACAGCTGGAGCGACTTCGTGCGGGACGTCATCAATAGGAAGATCGGCGATACCGTGACCCTCACCGTCGTGCGCGGGACGGCCACCCGCAGGGTCCCCGTCGTCCTGACCGAGCACCCGGCGGAACCGAAGTAGGCCCGGAGGCGGCGATGGAGCACGCGCTCATCCTCGACGCGGTGAAGGTGACCGAGGCGGCGGCGATCGCCGCCGGCCGTCACATGGGTGAAGGCGACACGAACCGGACCGACCAGGCGGCGGTCACCGCGATGCGGGACATGCTGGCCGACCTGCCGATCCACGGGCGCGTGGTGATCGGCGAGGGCGAGCGCGATCAGGCCCCGATGCTGTTCATCGGCGAGGACGTGGGGGCCGGCCAGGGGATCGCCGTCGATATCGCGGTGGACCCCGTCGAGGGCACCAACCTGGTGGCCCGGGGGCTGCCGAACGCGATCGCGATGCTCGCGATCGCGGAGCGCGGCGGGATCCTGCATGCGCCGGACATCTACATGGAAAAACTGGTCGTGCCGCCGCAGGCGGCGGGGAAGGTCGACCTGCGCTGGCCGCCGCAGCGCAATCTGCAGGTGCTCGCCGAGTGCCTCCGGCGGCGGATCGAAGACATCACCGTGGTGATCCTGGACCGTCCCCGGCATGCCGATCTGATCGGCGCCGTGCGGACCGCGGGCGCGCGCATCAAGCTCATCTCGGACGGTGACGTCGCGCCGGCGATCTCCGCCGCGGTGTCGGGGACGGCGGTGCACGCCGTGATGGGGATCGGCGGCGCTCCGGAGGGCGTGCTGACGGCGGCCGCGCTGCGGTGCCTCGGCGGCGAGATCCAGGGACGATTCTGGTACCGCAACGACGCCGAGCGGCTGCGCGCCCGCGAGATGGGCATCACCGATCCGGAGCGCATCTTCCGGACCGACGAGCTCTGCCCCGGCGGCAACCTGTTATTCGCGGCGACCGGCATCACGGACGGCGACCTCTTCCGCGGCGTCCGCTACTTCGGCGGCGGCGTCCGCACGCATTCCGTCGTCATGACCGCCGAGACCCGGCAGGTGCGCTTCGTCGACACGATCCACGTGCACGATCCGAGCCGCGTGGGGGTCATCCGGCTATAGCGTCCGTCACACAGGAACTGCGGCGGCTCGTCGCGGACGCGATCGCCCGCGCCGCCGCGGCCGGCGCCATCCCGGCGCCCTCCGGGGACCTGCCCGCGTTCGAAGTCGAGCCGCCCCGCGATCCGCGCCACGGCGACTACGCGGCCAACGTGGCGCTCATGCTGGCGGGCCCGCTGGGGCGGCCGCCGCGCGAGATCGCCTCGGCCGTGACGCGCCATCTCGCAGTACCGTCGCCGGAGCTTCGGGCCGCCGAGGTCGCCGGCCCGGGCTTTCTCAATCTCCATGTGGCGCCCGCGTTCGTGCACCGGTGGCTGCGCCGGGTCCCTCGGGAGGACCGCCGCTTCGGATGGACCGACGCCGGCGGCGGCCGGCGGGTGCTGGTGGAATACGTCAGCGCGAACCCAACCGGGCCGCTGCACGTAGGAACGGGACGCAACGGAGCGGTGGGCGAGACGATCGCCCGCCTGCTGGAGGCGCTGGGCTACGCGGTGGCGCGGGAGTACTACGTGAACGACTACGGCACCCAGGTCGACACGCTGGCGCTGTCGGTCGAGGCCCGGTACCTCGAGGCGCTCGGGCGGCCCGCGGCCTTTCCCGAGGACGGCTATCAGGGCGACTACGTCCGGGAGATCGCCGCGCGCCTCGTCGAAGAGCAGGGTCCCCGGCTCGCGGACCGGCCGCCCGAGGAGCGGCTGCCGGTGGTGCGTGAGACCGCGCTGCGCCTCATGCTGGAACAGATCCGCGCGACCCTCGAGGCGTTCGGGGTCACGTTCGACCGGTGGTTCAGCGAGCGCACGCTCCACGAAAGCGGCGCCGTGGAGCGGTGTCTGGACGACCTGCGGCGCCGCGGCGTCGTGTACGAGGAGGACGGGGCCCTGTGGTTCCGCTCGACGCAGTTCGGCGACGACAAGGACCGCGTCGTCGTGCGGCGCGACGGGCGGCCGACCTACTTCGCGGCGGACATCCCGTACCACCTCGACAAGTACGCGCGCGGCTTCGAACACCTCATCGACGTCTGGGGCGTGGACCACATCGGCGATACGGCGCGGGTCAACGGCGGCCTCGCAGCACTCGGGCATGATCCCGCCACGCTCGAGTTCGTCATCTACCAGCACGTCCGACTCCGCAACGAGGGTGAAGTCGTGCGGATGAGCAAACGCCGTGGCGAGTTCGTGACCCTCGGCGAGCTCATCGACGCGGTGGGCCGCGACGCCGCGCGGTTTTTCTTCGTGATGACGAGCCCGTCGGTGCCGATGGACTTCGATTTCGCCCTGGCGGCGCGCCAATCGCAGGAAAACCCTGTATACTATGTTCAGTACGCGCATGCCCGCATCGCGAGCATCCTGCGTGAGGCGGACCGGCTGGGCGTGCCCCGGCCGGAGGCCGAGACGACGGATCTCTCGCCGCTGGACACATCCGAAGAGTGGGGTCTTGCCAAGCGGATCGTCGCGCTGCCCGACGTGGTGCAGGCGGCCGGCACACGGCGCGAGCCGCAGCGGCTGTGCGCGTATGCGCGGGACTTGGCCGAGGCGTTCCACGTGTTCTACGGGCAGCGCCGGGTGCTCACGGACGACGCCGCGGTGACGGCGGCGCGGCTGGTGCTGGTCGATGCCGCGCGGCGGGTGCTGCGGAACACCCTGGACCTCGTGGGCGTGGACGCCGTCGAGCGCATGTAGGCGGGGAATAGGGAGGAGAAGTTTGCCGTACGGCGAATACGCGCGCAACATTCATGGCCCGTCCGCGCTCTGCCCGTTTGTGACGACCGGCCCGCGTACGCCGACGCCTCCAGCCGGCGATGTCTTCCCACCCGCGCCGCGGTTCGCCGACCTGCCGTCCCGGGCGCATCATTCGCGGCGGCAATTTGCACGACGATGGCAGGCCGAAGACAAAGAGGGAGGAGACGCATGATGAGGGGGAGGGCGACGGCAATCACGCAGCGGCTCGCAGCCGCGGCCGCCGGCGCGGGCCTGGTGCTCGCGGCGATCGGACCGGCGGGCGCGTCGATGTACTCGGACACGCAGAACAGCCCCTACGCCCGTGCGATCGAGAAGGTCTCGGTGGTCGGCGTGCTGAGCGGGTTTCCCGACGGCACGTTCAAACCGGACCAGCCCATCGCGCGCCTCGGCGCCGTCGAGGCCCTGGCGCGCGGACTGGACGTCAAAGGAAGCGGCACCATCCCGAACTTCAAGGATCTCGCCGAGATCCCCGACGCCGACCGGCCGATCATCGCCGCCCTGCTGAACACCGGCGCGGCGTCCCAGCAAAAAGCCGAGACCCAGCAGGACGCCGTCGCCTACACGCTCACGACGGACAAGGCCGTCTACGCCATCGACGACCCGGTCGACCTCACGTTCACGATCAAGAACACCGGCAAGGACGACGTGAAGTTCGAATTTCCGACGACGCAGTACTACGATTTTGTGATCAAGCATGGCAGCGAGGAGGTCGCGCGGTGGTCGCTGGGGCAGGCGTTCGTCCCGAACCCGCCGCCGCTGTTCCTCGCCGCGGGAAAGGCGATTTCGTTCAACACGCGCTGGCTGCAGAAAGATCAGGATAGCAACGTCGTCGGGCCGGGTACCTACAATATAAGCGCCGTCTTCCTGTTGAAAGACAAGCCGGTCACAGTCAACCTGGAGTTCCAGAAGGGCCTGCTCACCGCGTTTCCCGACAACACTTTCCGGCCGGCCGCCCAGATCACGCGGGCCGAGTTCGCGGCGCTGCTCGTCCGGGCGGTGGGGCTGCAGGGCGAGGCGACGCAGAAGGCGCAGACGCCGCTCACGGTGACCGACGCCGCGGAGGTCCCGCCGCCGCTGCACGGGTACGTCGCGGCGGCGATCGACCATAAGCTCCTCGCGGTGACGGGCAACGCGTTCCGGCCGACCGCGCCAACCACGCGCGCGGAGGCGGCGGGGGCGCTCGCCGCGATCATGGATGCGCAGAACCGGTTCCACTGGGTCAAGGGCACGCTGGCGGCGGTCGGCAAGGGGGACATCACCGTGGCCGACGCGCAGAAGGCGGTCACCAGTTACGCGCTGACCCCCCACATCGCCGTTTACCGGAATGACAAGCCGGCGGCGCCGGCCGATCTCAAAGCGAACGACCAGATCCTGCTGCTGCTCACGGGCCCGCGGGGGCGCGCCGGGTACATCGAAGCCACCGGACCCTAGTCCACGCGGGCCACGAACGCACCGGAGCCCGCCGCGCGCCGGGGAGGCGGGCGTGGAGGTGTGGCGGGTGTGGCGATCGCAGAGCTCGAGGGGAAGAGCTTCACCGAACTCCAGGACCTCGCCAAAGAACTGAACATCCAGAACTTTCGACGCTATCGCAAACAGGAGCTGATCATGAAGATCTTGCAAGCCCAAACCGAGCAGAGCGGGCTGATGTTCCGCTCGGGCATCCTCGAGATCATGCAGGAGGGGTACGGGTTCCTCCGCACCAGCGGCTACCTGCCGGGATCCGAGGACATCTACGTGTCCCCATCGCAGATCAAGCGATTCGGCCTCCGCGTCGGCGACGAGGTGCTGGGGCAGGTCCGCGCGCCCAAGGACAACGAAAAGTACTACGCGCTGCTGCGCGTCGAAGCCGTCAACGGCCTCGACCCCGAGCAGGCGCGCTCGCGGCCGGACTTCGAAAAGCTGACCCCGGTCTTCCCGCACGAGCGGCTCAAGCTCGAACTGCCGCAGAGCGACCTGACCGTCCGGATCGTCGACCTCTTCGCGCCGATCGGCAAAGGGCAGCGGGCCATGATCGTCTCGCCGCCCAAGGCCGGCAAGACGACGCTGCTCAAGAAAATCGGGCAGAGCATCGTGCAGAACCACCAGGAAATCTACCTGATGGTGCTGCTGCTCGACGAGCGGCCGGAAGAGGTCACGGACATGCGCCGCTCGGTGGAAGCCGAGGTCGTCGCCTCCACGTTCGACCGGCCCCCGGAAGAGCACGTGCAGGTGGCCGATCTGGTGCTCGAGCGGGCGAAGCGGCTCGTGGAGGGGGGCCGGGACGTGGTGGTCCTGCTGGACAGCCTGACGCGCTTCTCGCGCGCGAACAACCTCGTGATCCCTCCGAGCGGCCGGACGCTGTCGGGCGGCCTCGATCCCGCGGCGCTCCACCGTCCGAAGCGGTTCTTCGGGGCCGCCCGGAAGATCGAGGAGGGCGGGAGCATCACGATCGTGGCGACCGCGCTGATCGATACCGGCAGCCGCATGGACGACGTGATCTACGAGGAGTTCAAGGGCACCGGCAACATGGAACTCCACCTCAACCGCAAGCTCCAGGAACGGCGGACGTTCCCGGCGATCGACATCAAGCTGTCCGGGACGCGGCGCGAGGAGCTGCTGCTGACGGAAGAGGAGCTCCGGAAGGTCTGGGTGCTCCGCAAGAGCCTGGAGTCGCTGGACACGGTCGCGATGACCGAGTTGATCCTCGACCGGCTCCGCAAGACGCCGAACAACCAGGGCTTCCTGCGCTCGATCATTAAGAGCGCGGAGGACGATACGTAGCGGAACAGACCGCGAACTCAGGCGGGCATCGGGCGCAGACCCGATTTTTGCGCCGTGCCCGCCGCACCGCAGGAATCGCCGCCGCCCATAGGAAAGAAAACGGGCGGGGGAAGCCCAGCGTACACGGCAAGGACCGCCCGGTGAAGTCTGCGACAGCCGGCCGGCGTCCAGACACCGCACAACCGCGCGTCACGTTACCCCCGTACGTCGCGTATCTCGGCAATCGACGGCCTTACGGGAGGACTGATGGCGACCGCCGGGGAGCGTGCGTCCGCGGGCGTGTTGGTGGGATTCGCCGCGGCGGTGTCTCTCGTGCTTCCCCTGTCCGGGCTCGGACCGGCCGCCAGCGGCGGCGGGCGTGCCGCGTCGAATGCGCCGCGTCCTCCCGAGGTGGTGCGCGCGGCCGTGCATCTGCGCCTGCCCAATCTGCCTCTGCCGGTCGTGACGGCCCGGGCCTCCGGTTCCGCGACGCATACGATCGCGGCCGGTGACACGTTGTGGAACGTCGCGCGGTCCTCGGGGGTGACCGTCGAGGCGCTGGCCGCCGCGAACGGTTTGTCGAAACGCGACATCCTGCGCCTCGGCCGCGTCCTCCGGGTCCCCGCATCGGGCACGGTGGTCCCGGCGCACCCCGCCTCGAGGCCGGCCGTCCCGCCTCGAGCGGCGGAGGGTTCGGGCGTGCCGGCGACGGTCCCGGCGGCCATTCCTGCGTCTCCTGCCAAGGCGGCGCGGCGGTTTGCGCTGCGATGGCCGTCCGCCGGAATCGTCACCTCGCGCTTCGGCTGGCGCGTCCACCCCATCTTCGGACGCCGCGAATTTCACACCGGCATGGATATCGCCACGCGATACGGGTCTCCGGTGGTCGCCGCGCGGTCCGGCATCGTCCGCTTCGTCGGATGGATGGCGGGATATGGACGGCTGGTCGTGGTCGACCACGACGGCGGGGTCGAGACCTCGTACTCGCATCTGTCGTCCGCGCTGGTGAACCCCGGAGATCGGGTCGCCGCGGGCCAGGTGATCGGGCGCATCGGCAATTCGGGCTGGAGCACCGGTCCGCACCTGTTCTTCGAGGTCCGGCGGAACGGCGTTCCGGTCGACCCGGCCCGCTATTTGAACTGACCCCGCGGGCAAGCAGACCCTGCCGTTGATGCCTACGGCGTGCCCCAGTACGTCCAGGACGTCCTGGCGGCCCGTTTGCGCGGCCGTAGACGGCTGTGGTAAAATTAAGTTTGTCCCTTTTTGAGCCGCGGGTCCGCGCCGCGTTGACCTGCCGCCGAAGTAGGGCAGACCGTGCCGTTGTTCCAGGCGGCCCCTGGACGTCCTGGCTCACGCCGTAGGCCGCCGCGGCGGTGTTGATCGACGCGCTTTGATGAACGCATCCAAGGAGTTGCGCCATGAAGAAAGACATCCATCCAAGCTATCGCCAGACCACGGTCACGTGCGCCTGCGGCGAGACCTTTACGACCGGGTCCACCCACGAGAACATCCGCGTGGAAATCTGCTCGAAGTGCCATCCGTTCTACACCGGGCAGCGCAAGTTCGTGGACTCCGAGGGGCGCGTGCAGAAGTTTGCCAAGAAGTACGGTCTTCGGATCTAAGCCCGCACCGAACCCGCCGCGTCTTCCCAGCATGCCGGTGTCCGGCCGGACCGCGCCCGAGATCGCCGGCCCCGTCTGGCGCGGGGCGGACCGCCCGCAGGAGGCGTAAGTGCGGCAGGAATACGTGGCCCGGCTCGAGGCTCAGGAGGCGCGGTATCAGGACCTGACCCGCGCCCTCGCCGATCCGTCCGTTCTCGGCGACCCCGAGCGGTACCGCCGCGTGGCGCGCGAGCAGGCGGGACTGGCGGAGATCGTCGACGCGCTCACCGAGTACCGCCGCGTCGCGCGGGAATTGACGGAGACCGAGCACCTGCTCCGGTCCGAGACGGATGTCGAGCTGCGCGCGCTCGCGGAAGCCGAGCGCGCGACGCTGGCCGGGCGGCGCGCGGCCCTGGAGCAGCGGCTGGAGACGCTCTTGCTGCCGCGCGATCCGCGCGACCAACGCGACGTCATCATTGAGATCCGCGCCGGTACCGGCGGCGAAGAGGCCGCCCTGTTCGCCGGCGATCTCGCCCGGATGTACGGCCGGTACGCCGAGCGGCGCGGCTGGCGTTCCGAGATTCTCTCCAGCAGCCCCACGGGACTCGGCGGGTTCAAGGAAATCGTGCTCGGCATCGAAGGGCGCGGCGCGTACAGCCGGCTGAAGTACGAAAGCGGCGTGCACCGCGTTCAGCGCGTGCCGGCCACCGAGGCCGGCGGCCGGATCCACACGTCCACCGCGACCGTCGCCGTGCTGCCGGAGGCCGAAGACGTCGAGGTCGTCATCCGGCCCGACGAGCTCCAGATCGACACGTATCGGGCCGGCGGCGCCGGCGGACAGAACGTGAACAAGGTGGAGACGGCGGTGCGCATCACGCACCTGCCGACCGGGCTCGTCATCGCGTGCCAGGACGAGCGGTCCCAGCATCAAAACCGCGAAAAGGCGATGCGGATCCTGCGGGCGCACCTCCTCGAGCAGGCCGTCGAGAAGCAGAAGGCGGAGATCGCCGAGACGCGCCGCCGCCAGGTCGGATCGGGCGAGCGGAGCGAGAAGATCCGGACCTACAATTTTCCTCAGGACCGCGTGACGGATCATCGGATCGGCAAGACCATCCACAACCTGCCCGGCGTGCTGGATGGGAACCTCGACGACGTGATCGAGGGGCTCGCCGCGGCGGAGCGGCTCGAAAGCCTGACGGCGCCGGCGGGATCATGACGCGCCGCGCCGCGGTGCAGGCCCCGCGGAGCCGGTCCGAGGCCCGCGCGTGGGGCACCGACCGCCTTCGGCAGGCGGGACTCGACGACCGCGCGGCCTGGGTCGAGGCGGATCTCCTGCTCCGGCACGCCGCCGCGCTGACGCGCGAGGAACTCCTGCTCCGGCCCGCCGTCCCGCTGCCGCGGGAAGCGGCCGAGGCCTACGCCGTCCTGATCGCGCGCCGCGCGGCGGGATGGCCCGCGGCGTACCTCACCGGCCGGCGGGAGTTTTGCGGTCTGCCCCTCGACGTGGACGCGCGCGTGCTCATCCCGCGTCCGGAGACCGAGCGGCTGGTCGAGGTGGTGGCCGCCGCGCTGGCCGCCCGTCCCGCCCCGCTGATCGTCGACGTGGGGACCGGCAGCGGGGCGATCGCGCTCGCCCTCGCGCACCGGCTGCCGGCCGCGCGCGTGATCGGGATCGATCTTTCGGCGGACGCCCTCGAGGTCGCGCGGTCGAACGCCGCCCGCCTCGGCCTGGCGGACCGGATCGACTGGCTCGGCGGCGACGTTCTCGAGCCGCTTGCCGGCCGCATCGGCCGGGGTGGTGCGGACGCGATCTGTGCCAACCCGCCGTACGTGCCCACTCCCGAGATCGGCGCGCTGGCGCGCGAAATACGCGACCACGAGCCGATGGGCGCGCTGGACGGCGGACCGGACGGGCTCGCGGTGCACCGGCGGATCGCCGGCGCCGCGGCCGCGTACCTTCGGCCCGGCGGTCTGCTCGCGCTCGAGACCTCGGCGCTGGGGGACCAGGCGCGCGCGGTCGCCGCGCTGATCGCGTCCCAAGGGACGTTCGCGCCGGCGGAGATCGTCCTCGACTATGCCGGATTCCAGCGTGTCGTGATCGCCGAGCGGCTGCTCGACGCCGCGGCCCCGTCTATGCGGGGCGGGCGGGTGGCGGGAATGGGGGGCGGGGAGTGATCAGGGGACAAGCCACGCATCTAATGCAGGTCCTGGCCGTCGATCCGGCCTCGCAGGACGTGCCGAGGCAGGCCGTGCGGACTCTGCTCGAGGGCGGCCTCGTCGTGTTCCCGACCGACACCTACTACGCCCTGGGCGCGGCGGCGGGTAACGCCGAGGCGGTGGCGCGCGTCTTCGCCGCGAAGGGCCGGTCCGCGACCGATCCGCTGCCGGTGCTCGTGGCCGGCGTCGACCAGTGGCGGATGGCCGCGGCCGAGATTCCCGATCTCGCCCTCCGGCTCGCCGAACGGTTCTGGCCCGGGCCGCTCACGATCGTCTGCCGGCGGGCGCCGTACCTGCCGCCGCTGCTGACCGGGGGTGGCGACACAATCGGCGTGCGCCAGCCGGCCGTGCCGCTGGCCCAGGCGCTCTGCCGGGCCCTCGGCATGCCCATCACGGGGACGAGCGCCAACTCGCACGACAGCCCGCCGCCGGTGACGGCGATCGAGGTCGGGATGGATCTCGGAGGGAAGGTCGGCCTGATCCTGGACGGCGGCGCCTGCGCCGGCGGCCATCCGTCGACGGTGATCGACGTGACCCGCACACCCCCCGTGATCGTCCGCCCCGGCGCGGTCACGGCCGAGGCCCTGCGCGCGGTGGCCGGGACCGTGCTCGAACCGGCCTGAAGGACGCCGCGACCGTGCGCCCCACGCCGGAGTGCAGGGTTCGACGGCGCGGCGCTGGAAATGAGCGGCGCCCTCAAGCGGTCGCCGCCCGCGCGACGAACGCTTGCGCCGGAAGGAGGCGCGTACCGTGGATGAGCTTCGCCGCACCGATCCCGAGATCGCCGACGCCATCGCCCACGACATCGACCGGCAGCGGTACTACGTCAACCTGATCGCCTCGGAGAACTACGCGAGCCGCGCGGTGCTCGAAGCGCTCGGCAGCGTGATGACGAACAAGTACGCCGAGGGCTATCCTGGGAAGCGCTACTACGGCGGCTGCGAGTTCGTCGACGTCGCCGAGCGGCTGGCGATCGACCGGGTGCGCACGCTGTTCGGCGCGGAGCACGCGAACGTCCAGCCGCATGCCGGGGCGCAGGCCAACATGGCGGCGTACTTCGCCTTCATCAAGCCGGGCGACGCGGTACTGGCGATGAACCTCGCCCACGGCGGACATCTCACCCACGGCAGCCCGGTCAATTTCTCCGGCCAACTCTACCGCATCATCCCGTACGGCGTCGCCCCGGAGTCGGAGCGCATCGATTACGCCGAACTCGCCCGGCTGGCGCGCGAGCACCGGCCGAAGATCGTCGTGTCCGGGGCGACGGCCTACTCGCGGCAATTCGACTTTCCCGCGATCCGGTCGATCTGCGACGAGGTGGGGGCCGTCATGATGGTGGACATGGCCCACTTCGCCGGGCTCGTCGCCGGCAAGGTCCATCCGGACCCGGTGCCGTACGCCGACGTCGTGACCTCGACGACGCACAAGACGCTCCGCGGCCCCCGGGGCGGCATGATCCTCTGCAAAGAACGGTACGCGCAGGCGGTCGACAAGGCCGTGTTCCCCGGCACACAGGGCGGCCCGTTGATGCACGCCGTCGCCGCCAAGGCCGTCTGCTTCAAGGAAGCGATGCAGCCGCAGTTCCGCGCGTACGCCGAGCGGATCGTGGAGAACGCGCGGACGCTCGCCGAGGAGTTCGTGCGGCGCGGCTACCACGTCGTGTCCGGCGGGACCGACAATCACCTCGTTCTGGTCGACGTGCGCAGCAAGGGGCTCACGGGACGCAAAGCCGAGCGCGCGCTCGACGGCGCGCACATCGTCGTGAACAAGAACATGATTCCGTTCGATCCGGAAAAGCCGATGACGACGAGCGGCATCAGGATCGGCACCGCCGCGATGACGACGCGCGGCATGCGTCCGGCGGAGATGCGCATCATCACCGGCTGGATGGACACGGTGCTGGGCGCGCCGGAGGACGCCGCGGTCCAGGGCCGGGTTCGGGACGATGTGCGGGCCCTCTGCGCCGCCTTCCCGATCTACCCCGAGCCGGTCGGAGCGGCGCTGGGCTAGCCCGCGTGCGGTGTAATGCAGCGGCCGTCGTGGGACGAGTACTTCATGAGCCTCGCGCACCTGGCCGCGACGCGGTCGACGTGCCTGCGGCGGCATGTGGGCGCCGTGATCGTCAAAGACCGGATGGTGCTCAGCACGGGGTACAACGACACGCCGCGCGGCCTGCCCAACTGCGGCGACGGGGGATGCGCCCGCTGCGCGTCGGCCGCGTCTTCGGGCCAGGCACTCGACACGTGCCTCTGTCTGCACGCGGAGCAGAACGCGATCGTCCAGGCGGCCTACCACGGCGTCACGATCGCCGGGGGGACGATCTACTGCACGCATCAGCCGTGCCTCACGTGCGCCAAGATGATCGTGAACGGCGGTCTGGTGCGGATCGTCTACGACGAGCCGTATCCCGATGCGGTCGCCGAGCAGCTGCTGCGCGACGCCTCGGTGGAGTTCGCCCGTTTCTCGCGGGCGCCGGCCGCCGCCGGATCGTAGGCGCCGCGGCCATCCATTGACCGGCGGCCGCATCCCGTACAGCGCTCCGGTTGTCCGTCCCGCGCGCCGGATGCTATAATGTGCCGTCGTAGTGAACGCACGGGAGGCGAGGATGCATGGAACGGGTGAGCCTGGGCGCCCAGGCGCGGGCGGCGACGGGAAAGGGCTGGGCTCGGCGCGCGCGCCGGGACGGTCTGATCCCCGCGGTGCTCTACGGCCGCGGGCGGACGCCGCGGCCGCTCGCGGTGCCGCGCAAGGACCTCGTCACGGCGCTCCACACCGCCGGGCGTAACGCCCTGATCGACCTCCGGGTCGCGCAGGACGGCGAGGCGCAGACGGAGACCGTGATGATCGAAGAGATCCAGCGCGACCACATACGGCGCGAGATCCTGCACGTCGACCTGCACCTGATCAGCCTCACCGAGGCGCTCGAGGTCAGCGTGCCCGTGGTGCTCAGCGGCACGCCGGAGGGCGTCACCGCCGGCGGCGGGGTCCTCGACCAGCACCTGCGCGAGGTGGAGGTGCGCTGCCTCCCGACGCAGATTCCCGATCGCTTTACCGTGGACGTGAGCCTGTTGCGCGTCGGCGGATCGCTCCACGTCAGTGACCTGCGCGTGGGCGAGGGCGTCGAGATCCTGACACCGCCGGAGGAAGTCATCGCCGCGGTCGTGGCCGCTGCCGCCGAGGAAGAGGCGGCCGCCGCGCCGGAGGCCGAAGCGGCGGCGGAGCCCGAGGTCGTGGGACGCGCCGCTGCCGAGGGCGAGGCCCCGGCCGAAGAGGGCGCAAAGGCGAAGGCCGAGGCCAAGCCGGCCAAGTCCGAGAAGAAAGAGTAGCGCGTCGCCGGACTGCGGAGGCGCGGGTTGGTGCATGAGGGGCGTGGGATGGGGCCGCGCCCCTCATCCTTATGACCTGAGATGATCGCCATCGTGGGCCTCGGCAATCCCGGCCGCCGCTATCGCGGAACGCGCCACAACGTAGGCCGCGAGGTCGCGGAGCAGGTCGCGGCCACACTCGGCGTCCGGCTGGCCGGTGACGGTTGGGCGCGTACGGCGCGCGCGAAATTCGGGAGGGCCGCGGTCTTCCTCGCCGTTCCCGAGACGTACATGAACGTGAGCGGCCAGGCGGTCGCGGATCTGGCGCGCCGCCGCCGGCTCGCGCCCGAGAATCTCCTCGTCGTTCATGACGACCTCGATCTCCCGCTCGGCCGGCTGCGGCTCAGGCCGGGCAACGGCGCCGGGGGCCACAACGGCGTCCGCTCCATCATCGAACATCTCGGGACCAGGGGCTTTCCCCGCCTTCGCGTCGGCATCGGGCGTCCGCCGGCCGGGGTCGCGGCGGAGACGTTCGTACTCGAGCGGTTCACGACCGAGGAACGGACGGTGATCGATGAAGCCGTCGAACGCGCGGCCAACGCCGCGCTCGCCGTGGTGAGCGACGGGCTCGAAGCGGCGATGAACCGCGTCAACCCGCGCGATGCAGCGCCGGGCGGCGCCCCCGGGAAGGCGGCCGGCGCGGCGCGGCGGCGTGGAGCCGAGGATGCCTGAGGCCCGGTCCCCCGCCGCCGGTCCGGACGGGGAAGCATCCCCGCGCGCTCCGGGTCCCGGGCGCGCGGAACGGAACTTTTCCGGTGCCGGCGGCGCTTTGTCGGGTGAAGGCGCTTCCGGGAGCTCAATCGTGACCGAGGCCGTATCAACGCTGGGCGGTGTGATGGACGCCGGGTCACAAGCCGGCGAGGCCGGCGCGCATCGGCTCGCCGCGTTCGAAGAGCTCCTGGGCCGCCATCTCCGGAACATCTACCGCGTCGCCTTCCGGTTGGCCGGCAACGCGGATGACGCGGAAGACCTGATGCAGGAGGCGGTGGCCGAGGCGTTTCGCGCCTTCGACCGGTACCAACCCGGCACCTATTTCGACCGGTGGGTCTACCGCATCATGCACCGGACCCACATCGACTGGATCCGCCGGCGCCGGCGGCGGCCGGAAGTGTCCCTCGACGCGCCCGCGGCGGACGAGGGCGGTCCGCTCCTCGCGCGGTTCGGCGACACGCAGGCGGATCCGCAGCACCTGACCGAGACGGCGGACCTGGACGGTCCCATTCAGGCCGCGCTGGACGCGCTGCCGCCGGAGTTCCGGACGGTCGTCGTTCTTGCGGATATCGAGGGCCTTTCGTATGATGAAATCGCGGCCGCCGTCGTCTGTCCGGTGGGGACCGTTCGTTCTCGGTTGCACCGGGCGCGCGAGGCGTTGCGGGTGGCGCTGCGGCCGTGGCTGGCCGGCCGAAAGGGAGGAGCGCAACGGTGAGCCCTCACGTGGCCGAGCGCCTCTCGGCGTACCTCGACGGGGCGCTGCCGGCGTCGGATCTGGAGCACGTCCAGGCGCATCTCGAGATCTGCGCGGCATGCGGGCGCGCGTACGACGAACTGCGCGCGCTGCGCGGGCTGCTGCGTGGTCTGCCGGACCCGGCCGTGCCGGCCGGATTGGCGGAGCGGATTCACTGGCGCCTCGCCCGTGAAGAGGCGGACTACCGGCCCTCGCCGTGGGACGCGGTGCGGGCGTGGCTGCCGCGGCCGCCGGTCGCCCGTCCGCTGCGGCTCGCGCTGGCCGGAGCGACGGCGCTGATCGTGATGGGCCTGCCGTTGGGATGGGTATCCGGATGGTTCGTTCCGCGCGGAACGTCGTTCGACGCCGACGCATATGTGCGCGACTATTTGCTGCTGTCGTCCGACCGCCTGACGGACGACGTGACCCGAACGGTGATCGCCAACACCGCGCTCCCGGAGTCCACGTCCTCGAGGTAACATGACCCCACGCCTGCGCCGCCGGATCGCCTTCCTGGCGGCCTGTGCCCTCTTGGGAGCGCTCGTGCCCGACCGCCCCGCGATCGGGGCGCCGGGCGACGAGCCGATTCAGTGGCTCACCGCCGCCGCACTGGCGCCGCGCCGCGTCAGCTACCTTGGGACGAAGACGGTCACCGTCTGGGCGCAGACGGTCCGCGCGTCCGAGGTGCGGGTGTACCATGAGGCCCCCGGCCGAACGCGGCTCGAATACCTGGCGGCCGGCGATCAACCCGAGCGCGTCGTCGTAATCTCCGGCGGCCGCCAGATCGAGTTCGTGCCCGGCCGTCCGCGGTACGTCGAGGGCCCGGCCTCGCAGACCGACGAGGACGCGCTCACCCGGCAAATTCTCCCCCAGGTGGCGGCGAATTATGACGTGCATTTTGCCGGCGCCGAGCGGGTCGCGGGCCGGCCGACCCGCATCGTCGAGATCCAGGGCAAGCTGCCCGGCCGGCCCCGTCTCCGACTGTGGATCGATGCGCAGACGCGCCTCATTCTGCGCCTGGAGCGGTACGGGCCCGCGGGCGCCCTGCGCGAGACATCGGCATTTCTGACCGTGCAGCTGCAACCGGCGTTCGCGCCGGACCTGTTCACTGTTGCGATCCCGCCGGGCGCGCAGGTGGTGACCCGGCAGCCCCGTCAGGCGCTGACCATCGAAGAGATCTCACGCCGGGTCGGGTTCATCCCGCAGTTGCCGGCGTACCTGCCGCCGGGCTACCGGTTCGTCCGGTCCAACGTCGCGTCGATTCACGGTACGCCGACCGCGACGTTCGTCTTCACCGACGGCGTCGCGACGATGACGCTGTTCGAGAGCCGCGGCCCGCAGGTCGAAGGGGGTCCCGGGCAGCGCGTGCGCGTGGGCACGGCGGAAGGCACGGTCCAGGCCCGCGGCGTCGCCACCGTCCTCCACTGGAATGCGAACGGCATTTCCTTCACGCTCGTCGGCGACATCGCCTC
>DASYZR010000160.1 GCA_035945995.1 bacterium | reverse complement strand
ATCCAGGAGCGATCGACATCGACGCGGTATTGTCGTAATCACGCGGCACGTTCTTTCCTCCAACGAGGATCTTCTTCACATGGCAGGGAGGCCACATCATAGACCGGACTCACGCATCTAAGACGCACTGCACGTCGCTTGCTCGCTGAGATCTGCGGGCGCAAGAAGGGGGATGATCATGGCAGGAACAGGTCAACTCAGGGTCACCGCGAGCGAGTTGAATGTGCGCGACGCGCCTTCCGTGGACGGCAGCGTCGTCGGCCAACTTAATCAGGGCGACGTCGTGGATTGGATCGACACGTCGGCCGATGGCGACTGGCGACAGATCCAGAAAGACGGCCTGACCGGCTGGTCCGCCGGCCAGTTCCTGACGCCCGTCGTCCCGCCGACGCGGGCTGGCCCGCTCGATCCGATCCTCCAGGCCGCCGCGGCATCGGCGATCGCGGGATACGGGTGGAAGAATCGCGGAGTTGCGCCCATCGGTTACATCAAGGGAATGGCCCTCGTCTACGGGCGGGTCTATTGCAAGTTCAAAGCCGGAGATGCCTGCGCCGCTGAAATGGCCAAAGCGAATACGGGCGACGGCTCGGTGGATGCGCTTGCCTGGTTCGACGCAGAGTTTACGGCGGCGGGAATGGACAACAGCACGGACGGCGTCGACACGCTCCGCCACCTCTTCGTGCTGCTCATGGGCCTCGGCATGCGCGAGAGCTCCGGGATCTACTGCACGGGCCGCGATCAATCGGCGACGAACACCACGGCCGAGACGGCCGAGGCGGGCCTTTTCCAAACCAGCTTCAACGCGAGGGACGCGAGCCCATTCATGCCAACGCTTTTCCAGCAGTATTCGGCCAACCCATCGGGCTTCCTCGATATCTTCCAGGAGGGCGTCAACCCCTGTGGAGCGGCGGACCTTCAAAACTTCGGCTCGGGTGATGGCGCTGCCTTTCAGCGCCTTTCAAAGGAGTGTCCGGCGTTCGCCGCGGAGTTCGCCGCCGTCGGAATGAGGAACATCCGGAGGCATTGGGGCCCACTCAACACCAAGACCGCGGAGATCAGACCCGACTGCGACGCGATGCTCCAGCAGGTGGAACAGGCGGTCGACGCCAACGATCTGTGCGCCGCGCTCTCCTAGCGATCCGACGTGGTTCGGCAACGTGCCGACGCACCAGTCCTGCAAACCGAGAGTCGCGAAGCGGCGTCGGAGTATCCGCACGCGCCTCGCGCCCGTCTTTCGGTTCGACTGGAGCGTCTCGATGCTAAGACCGGTGAGATGGAACATCGCCGGGCCCTCGACCGCAATCTTCGGCCTCGCTCGGCACCCCGGTGGGCCAGAGGAACTGGCCGACCGCGTCGAGCGCGCTATCTTCGTTGAGAACGAGCAGGAAGCCGCCGGAGTCGGATTGGCGGACGGACACGAGTTGCAGATCACTCATCGGTCTCCCTCCTGCCCTCGCAGTTTATCTGGCGATGCAGGTACACCAAATTTCGAGAGTGGGACTTAATGGCCCGGGACGTCCGGTTGGTCGCGATCGTGCTCGTCGCGCTCGGCCTCCTTCTCCAACAAGGAGTGGCGAGGCTGGCTTCCCGGCCCGCCGGCTCAGCTTCGGGGCACGACGCCCGTCCGCCCCTGGTGGACCTGCGCTTTGCCGGATCCGACAGCTATGTGGAGGTCCCCAGCAGCCCCGACTTCAGCCTCGGAGCCGCCGGGCTCACCGTGGCCGTCTGGATGCGGCCGGACGTGCTGACGTTTTCGAAGACCGAGGGCTCACAGGCGACCGAGCAATACGTGCACTGGCTGGGGAAAGGCGAGCGCGGGCAGTATGAGTGGACGTTTCGGATGTACAGTTTGAGCACGCCCCCGGGTCCGCGGCAGAACCGGATCAGCTTCTACGTCTTCCAGCCGAGCGGCGGACGAGGTTGCGGCAGTTACTTCCAGGACCCCATCACCCCGGGGGAGTGGATTCAGGTCGTCGGGGTCGCCGACGCCGCCACCCGACAGACGGCGATCTACAAGAACGGCCGGTACCGACACAGCGATTCGTACGCGACGCTGACGCTTGGGGCTGCGTCAGCCCCGTTTCGGATCGGGACTCGAGATTTAGCGAGCTTCTTCCAAGGCGCAATCGGTCCGGTCAGGATCTGGGACCGACCGCTGCGCGAGGGGGAGATTCACGCCCTCTACACGTCCGGCGTCGTCCCTTCGCACGGGCTCAAGGCCCAGTTCTTGCTCAACGAAGGGACCGGCACGGTAGTCCGCGATACCGAGCGGGGCCACGAAGGCCGGATGATCGGCGCCAGGTGGGACCGCGGCGTGCACTCCGTCGGGACCGCGACTGGGAGAAGCGGCGGAGGCTGTTGATTTGAATCTTGGAATTCAAGATATTTAGCCGGCCGCGCTCTCCGCGGCCGAGACCCGCAACTCTTCGAGGAGCGTAGCCGCCGCGGCGGCGCGATCGGCCCAAAAACGGGCGACAATGCCGGCCACGTCCGCGTAGCGCGCGTGCCCTTCACTACAGACCGTGGCCTCGCCGGCCAGCCACCCGAGCACCGCCGCCGGGGCCTGTGAGATCAGGGCGGCGAGGGCGAACTTCCGCTCGCCCACGCGCATGCCGAGCTCGAGGTCGCGGGCGCATCGGACGAGATCGGCGCGGGTCAGAATAACGCCGGAGCGCACAGGGGCCAGCAGCCCCGCCACGAATGGGCCGGAACCCTCCCGCCGCGGATCGGGCAGCGGCGGCGCCGCGCGCAGATGGGCGGGCAGCGCGTCCGGGAACCCGGCGGCAGCGGCTTCCTGGAGCACGGCCTCGCGCAGCACCCCGCCCCAGGCCTGGTAGAACGGCGGCGCGATCGCGTCCAGCCGGTCGACGTACGGCAGCAGCCACGAGGCGAGATGCTCCCACACCAGGGTCGCACGGGCGCGGCGCCACAAGAGCCGCCGCGCCGGGTCGTGCTCGCCGGCGTCCCGCTCGACGAGCACCGCGTACAGGCCGAGGAGCGCCGCCAGATGATCCGGCTCGGCCGGCGGGACGAGGTGCAGCGCGCGCCAAAACCCGGCCACGCGATCCCGCGCCTCGCCGCCCAGCATGCCTTCCGGACCCAGGTAGACCGAGGCGTAGGGATACAGTTCGAGGATGAACAGGTCTGTGTAGTCCGACGGATCGGGCGCGCCGGGCAGGCCGAGGGCGGCGGCGACTCGGGCGCCTCCGTCCGCGGGCGGTTCGCACAGGACGCCGAGGGCGCGGAAGGCGTCCGCCGCCGCCGGCACGCCGATCCCCGGCCCGCGCCCGATCACCGCGTCACATCGGCCGGCAGGCGGTACGCGTTCTTGGTCGGCCGCAGCGGCCGCATGAGCCAATGCGGCCGGCGGGTACCGTCCGGCGAGTAGCGGTCCGCAGGCCGGGTCAACGCGAGCCACGCGCGGAAGGCGGCCGCCGACTTCTTCGTGTCGACCGCGATGTCGCCGTACCGATCCCCCCGTTCGGCGGGGCGCACGCGCACGGCCTGGTGCCAGCAGTGCTGGCCCGAAATCGGATCGGGTTGGACGGGAAACGTGAGGTTCTGGTGCACGCCCACGTCGGTCCACCAGATGCGGAGCGTGTCCCGGTCGGACGAGGCGTACGGACCTGCGCCGGCGCGGCGGCGCATGGTCCAGCGGGTGTCGCTGTGGTCGAGGGTCACCGCCGCCATCAACTGCCGCTGCCCGTGGTCGTGAAGCCTCCACCGTCCCATGTGATGGCTGCAGGCGACGACCCCGGGCCGGATACCCTCCGTGACCCACGCCTTCACGACAAAATAGCCGATCTCGGTCTCCACGCGCACGAGCCGGCCCGTCGCCACCCCCAGGCGCGCGGCGTCGGACGGGTGGATCCACAGCGGATTCGTGTGCGCGATCTCGTCCAGCCACTTCGCGTTCGCGCTGCGGGTGTGAATCTGCACCGGCAGCCGGAACGTGGAAATGAGCGGCATGTGATCGGGGGCGAGCCGCTCGGGATGGACGTGACTGCGGAGGTACGCCGGCAGCGCGCACTCCGGCCAGCCCCACGCCGCGAGCGTGGGCGAGTAGAACTCGAGGCGCCCCGACGGCGTGGGAAACCCGCGGCGCACCGCGCCGTCGATCTCGACGCCGACGGCGCGGCGGCCGTCCGGATCCGAATCCGGCATCCCCTGCGGCACCACGTTGACCCCGGCCGGCGCCGGCGCGCGGGTGTACACGCGGCCGAACCGGTCGGCGCACGCGTCCACGAGCTCCGACCCCGGCACCGTCTCCTCGTAGAGCGGCCCGATACCGTGGGCGACCTCGAACGCGCCGTAGCGCCGCATGTATTCGAGGGGCGTGCAGCCTTCTTGCGCGGCGCGCTCCGGGAGGCCGGGGACCGAGTGCTCGAAGATGTAGGCGTAGTACTCGTCGACGCCGAGCTTCTCGCCCGGACGCGCCTGCGACTCGAAGTAGCGCCGGATGCCGAGCGACCCGTCGGGATCGACCCGCCACGACAGCTCGATCCAGAACTCGTTCTCTTCCCACACCTCGCCCGGGTTGACCTGACGGGTGTCGGCGACGGCTTCGCCGAGCCGCGTGCGGGCCGCGCGCAGGACCGGCTGGCGGAACCCGATCCACTGCCCGTCGTACTGCTCGTAGGAATGCAGATCGTGGCGCTCGGAGGCGTGCCCCATCGGCAGCACGTAGTCCGCGAAGTACGCGGTCTCGTTCCACGTCGGCGTGAGGGCCACGTGCAGGCCGACGAGCTGTTCGTCGGTGAGGGCTTCGATCCAGGAGAACCCGTCGGGATTCGTCCAGACCGGGTTGTACACGCGGGTGAAGTAGACTTCGAGCCGGCCGCGGCCCTCGCGCAGGAGATGCGGCAGCAGGAACGACATCTCGTTGATCGCGAGCGGGTATTCGCGCGGCCACGTCAGCTCGTTCCACCTCGGCGGATGGGGCGGCGTGTAGATCGGCCGAGGCACGAACTTGTTCCACGCGTTGGGGTACGTGCCGCCGGTGGTCGCCACGGCGCCGAGGAGCGCGTTCAACAAAAACAGCGTCCGCGGCACCTGCCAGCCGCCGAGATTCCCGGCCGCGGCGCTGCGCCAGGTATGGGTGGCGAGGCGCGTGCCGGCGCGGGCGACGGCGTCGGCGATCTGGCGGAGGGTCTCGGCGGCCACGCCGGACTCCCCGGCCGCGAACTCGAACGTGTACCGTCGGTAGAGCGCGCCGAGGAGCTCCTCGAACACCTCGAACGTCTGCGGGCGGTCGGGGTGCTCGGCCGCCAGATATTCCCGCCAGTTCCACCAGCGCCGCACGAATTCACGGTTGAACCGGCGCTCGTGGATCAGGTGGCGGGCGATCGCCAGCAGGATCGCCGCCTCCGACCCCGGACGCGGCGCGATCCAATAGTCGGCATGCGTCGCTGTGTTGGAGAGCCGGGTGTCCATGACGATGAGGCGGGCGCCGGCGTGCTTCGCTTCGATCACCCGCTGCGCGTGCGGATTGAAATAGTGGCCGGCTTCGAGGTGGCTGCTGATCAACAGGATGACGCGCGCGTTCGCGTGATCCGGACTTGGCCGGTCGAGGCCCATCCAGAAATGGTAGCCGGTGCGGCCGCCGCTCGAGCAGATGTTGGTGTGCGTATTGTGGCCGTCGACGCCCCAGGCGGCGAGGACGCGCTCGGTGAACCCGTCTTCGCCGGGCCGCCCGACATGGTACATCACCTCGTTGGCGCGGCCGCTGCCGATCGCGCGGCGGATGCGCCGGGCGATGTCGTCGAGCGCCTCGTTCCACGTCACCTGGACCCAGGCGCCCTGACCGCGGCCCCGGGCGCGCTTGAGCGGATAGAGGATCCGGTCCGGATCGGTGATCTGGTTCAGCGTGGCCGGACCCTTCGCGCAGTTCCGGCCGCGGGAGCCCGGATGCTCGGGGTTCCCTTCGAACTTTCGGACCTGGAGGGTCTCGCGGTCGACGTAGGCCAGCAGCCCGCACGCCGACTCGCAGTTGAAGCAGGTGGTCGGCACGAGCATGTAGCGCTTCGCCACCCGGCGCGGCCAGGCGTGGGTGTCGAGCTCGACCCAGTCGTCCCACCGCTCCTTGGGCGGAAACGCCGCGAGGTGGACGCGGCTCGGGCCCGGATAGAACGTCTCGCCGCGCGAGGCCGCCGCGTCGCGCGCCGCGCTGACGCGGCGGCCCAGATCCTCGAGCTTCATGCGAGCGGCACCGCCTGTCCCGCCTGGACGTAGGCGTGGTCGTACACCAGCAACCCGGCCAAGGCCAGGAACGCGGTGACGGCGACGGCGCCCGGCGCCATCTTCGCACCCAGCCCGAAGGCGCCCGCGGCGAGCACGCCGAGCACGCTCGCGGCGACGCCGAACCAGAACGCCGCGCGATAGCGGCCTCCCACCAACTCGTGCACCGCCAGCCCCCCATGGGGGGTCACCCGGCGGCCGGCGGCCTCCGCCCAGACGAACGCCAGATGCGCCGCGCCCACGACGGCGACGGTGACCAGCAGCGGCCGGAGGAGCGTCGGGTCGAGCCATCCGGCGCAGGGGACGAGCACGGCCGCGCCTGCAAGGAGCGCCTGAACCCCCAGGTGCGGGCCGAGCGACGGGCTCTCCCAGAGATCGCGGGCGCGGGCCTGCGCGAACAGAAACGCGGTGTACACGGCGGTCAGCACGGCAGCCACAGCACCCGGGATCGCGAGGCCGCGCTGCAGGGCCGCGCGTCCGCCGATACCGGCCAGAATGTCGAGGACCAGCACGATGCCGTAGGCCGCGATGAGAAAGGCCCCGCGAACGAGCCAGCTCCTCCACTGCGGGCGCGTGAAGATGAGGTAGAACCGCGCCGGATGCTTGAGGTCGGCGACCAGCAGGACCCCGGTGAGCGCAAGGGCGGCCGCGGCGATCCCCGGCGCGCCCCAGCGCCACACCGGGCTCGTGCCGCGCAGGACGCCGGCCGCCGCGAGCAGCAGCGCGACGAGATAGGCCCCGGCGGCGATGCTTTTGGTCCACGTATAGAGGCTCACACGCCAACCCCACGGGGCCTGGTGCGGGGCATCATAGCTCAGGAGCGCCGCGGCGGACGACGACGTCCAGCCGGCCGGCGCCCCGGAGGTGATCTGCTGGGCGCCGCGGAGCTGCTCGCTCCACATGAAGAGGCCGCCGTCCGGCCGCCGGGCCGCGATCGGATCGAGCGTCGCATCGCCCGCGCCCTTGTAATAGAGCTTCGGCAGCGTCTGCTTCTCCGGCCGCCGGACGCGCACAGATTCGGCGCGGACGATCTGCGCGACGCGGGAGGCGGAATCGTCGAGGTCGCCGACGAGAATCGCCTCCGTGGGGCAGACGACGACGCACGCCGGTTCCAAGCCGATGTCGAGCCGGTGGGCGCAGAAGTTGCATTTCTCGGCGGAGTGGTCGTCGGGATTGATGAAGATCGCATCGTAGGGGCAGGCGGCGATGCAGGCCTTGCAGCCGATGCAAATGTTCTTGTCGAAGTCCACGATCCCGTCCGTCCGCCGGTACATCGCGGACGTCGGGCACGCCGTCACGCAGGGCGCGTCCTCGCACTGGTTGCAGCGCGTCACCTGGAACGCGCGGCGGACGTCGGGAAAGACCCCGACGTCGACGTGCTTGACGTACGTGCGGGTGACCGACAGCGGGACGTCGTTCTCGGACTTACACGCGGTGGTACAGGCGTGACAGCCGATACATCGGGTGTGATCGATGACCTTGGCCCACTTCACACTGTGACGATTCGGCGGGAGTGCCTCCACCTCCGCCCCCACCCCGCCGGAGGCGACAATCCGCTGGATTGCCGCCTCCACATCCGGCTTGGGACCCTCCGAACCGTGCTCAATCGGAAGCCTCCCGAGTCCGACGATACTATTTCGCCATCGGGGCGCCCAACCCGATTACCGTCCGGCCGAACGTGGCATTGGTCACTTCCGCGAACGAGACGAAGAGCGCGTCGAGGCCGGTGACGAGCCCGACGTAGCCGCCCAGCGTGGACCATCCGGTTCCGGCGCCGAGTGCACCGAACGCGAGCAGGACGAACGTGATCCACAACAGCAGAAAGACGCTCCACACCCCTCGGTTCAGGTGAAACGAGGCGATCCACATATAGAATGTGAACACGCCCCACATGAGGAGGGTGAGCCCCACGCCGACACCCGCGACTTTAATCAGCCCCCCCGCACTTGTCCAGAGCAGGAACGCGAACCACCACCAGAAGAGTCCGTACGAGGTGAACGCGGTCATGCCGAACGTGTTGCCGTTGGCATACTCCAGAACACCGGCGATGATCTGGGCGGTACCGCCATACGCAAATGCGAGCGGCACCACCACGCCTTCGGCGTCGTGGGTCAGCCACCCGGCGTTGATCGCGCTGAGGACAACCGTCGTGAGTCCGAAGCCGGCAAGCCCGAGCGGTGCAGGATTCGCCTTGGCTGGTTCTGCCATCGGTTCACCCCCCAGGTGATTGCGAACGCCTTCGGCCGCTACCTAAGCCCGTCCCCCCTTTCAGACAGATGCATTCCGAGGGCGACCGGCCCGCCGAAACTTTGCGCGGCGTGCCCTCGGTCACCGCGGCGGCGCCGCGCCGTCAGCCCGCGTCGCCGAACCGCTTGATGTCCTCGGGGCCGGTCTTGGTCGCGACCTTCCCCGTGCCCTGCACCGCCACCCGGATCTGCTCGACGATGTCCGGGTTGGCGAGCGTCGTCACGTCGCCGGTGTCCATGGTGTTGGAGATCGCCGCGAGCACCCGGCGCATGATCTTGCCGGAGCGGGTCTTCGGCATGTCCGCCACGATGCGTACTTCCTTGGGGCGGGCGATCTTACCGATCGTAGTCTCAATGGCCCGGACGACTTTGTCCTGGACGTCCTTGCCCGCCGCGACACCCGGCTTGAGGGAGACGTACACCTCCGGCACGCGGCCCCTCAGTTCGTCCACGACGGGCACCACCGCCGCCTCGGCGACCTCCGGGACCGTGAGGGCAGCCGACTCGAGCTCCTTTGTGCCGAGGCGGTGGCCCGCCACGTTGATGACGTCGTCGACGCGGCCGAGGATTCGGAAGTAGCCGTCCTCGGCGAACAACGCCCCGTCCCCCGCGAAGTACGGCCAGTCGCGCCAGTCTTTGCTCTTCGGGTCCCGGCAATACTTCGCATAGTAGGTCTTGACGAACCGGTCGTCATCGCCCCAGATCGTCTGCATGATCCCCGGCCACGGGTTGCGGATGCAGATGTTCCCGGCCTTTTTCGAGCCCCTGGGGATCTCCTTGCCGACCTCGTCGTAGATGACGGGGTGGATGCCCGGCGCGCCCGGGCCTGCGCTGCCAGGCTTCATCGGATCCAGCGCCGGCTTGGTCGTGCACAGAAATCCGCCGTTCTCGGTCTGCCACCAAGTGTCGCAGATGACGGCCTCGCGCCGGCCGACGACCTCGTAGTACCACCGCCACACTTCCGGCTCGATCGGCTCGCCGACCGTGGTCATGTGCTTGAAGTTGTAGTGGTACTTCTTGGGCTCGTCGGGCCCGGCTTTGCGCAGCATGCGGATCGTCGTGGGCGACGTGTGGAAGATGTTCACGCCCAGGCGCTCGGCGATGCGCCACGACCGGCCGGCGTCGGGATAGGTCGGCACGCCCTCGTAAATCACGCTGGTCGCCGCGAGCGCGAGCGGGCCGTAGACGATGTAGGAGTGGCCCGTGATCCAGCCGATGTCGGCGAAGCACCAGTAGACGTCGGTCGGATGGATGTCCTGAATGTACTTCGACGTCCCGGTCACGTAGGCGAGATACCCGCCCGTACGGTGCTGGGCGCCTTTCGGGCGGCCCGTCGTTCCGCTCGTGTACATGATAAAGAGGGGCGCCTCGGCGTCCATCGACACGGGCTCGACGAGGCGGCCGCGATAGCTCTGCAGGACCTCGTTCATGATGTGGTCGCGGCCCTCGACGAGCGGGGTGTTGGTCGCGGACCGGTCCGGGGATCTCCGCCAAATCAAGACCTTATCGACGGCCTGCCCTTCCTTGGCCGCGGCGGCGACCGCGATGTCGGCGTTGGCTTTGTGGTCGAGCAGTTTCCCGTTGCGGTAGTACCCGTCCATCGTGATCAGCACGCGGCTGCGGGAGTCCGCGATCCGGATCCCGCACGCCTCGCCGCTGAAGCCGCCGAAGACGACCGAGTGGATGACGCCGAGCCGGGCGCAGGCCAGCATCGTGATCGGGAGCTCCGGGGTCATGGGCAGGTGGACCGTGACGCGGTCGCCGGCCTTGAGGCCGCAGAAGTCGCGCAGCAGCGCGGCCACCTCGTTCACCCGGACGTAAAGCTCCTGGTAGGTGATGGCGACGGGCGCGTCCTGCTCCGGCTCAGGCACGAACAGAAGCGCCGCCTTGTTCTTGTACTGCGCGAGGTGCCGGTCCACGCAGTTGTACGACGCGTTGAGGCGGCCGCCGACGAACCACTTCCAAAACGGGGGCGTGCTCCCGTCGAACGTCGTGTGCCAGTAGTGGTCCCACGTCAGCAGGTCGCCGTACTCCCGGAAGCACTCCGGGAAGTGCTCCAGGCTGAACCGCTCCGTCACCGCGGGATCGGTGAGATTGGCCTGCCCGATGAACTTGGGCGTCGGCCGATAGTACTCTTCTTCCTTCCAGTGCACCGCGATTTCCGCCTCGGTGACGGCGACCGCCGACCCTTTTTCCCGAACGTCAGCCATAAGAGCAACCCTCCATGTGTGCACCGTGTGCACCTTTGGTGCCGTTCTTATCCGAACCCGAAACTTCCAATTTGGCTCGCGAACTCCTCCCGCTGGAAGGAGCCCGGCTCGCGGTGCGCCGGTCCACGTGAATAACGGACGGCACGGCGGGCGGCGTTGGCTGTGGCGGCTATGGTACGGCAAGTGGGGCTGAGTGTCGGCAGCGATTCGCCGGGCCGGGTAAATTCCCTTCTTGGCGGGCCCGGCCCTTTGCCCCCGCGCAAAGCGCGGGGCCTGCCCCGCGCCTCGCGCGGGGCGAGACGTGTTACGGCACAGCCGAATGGGGGCAAATGAGGTTCGCGGGAGGATCGAGGGGAACTGTGGCCAGATTTTTCTTCGCCGCCGCCGTCTGGGGAAAGCTGCGGCTCCGCGATATCCCCGATTGGGGTCCTTGGAACCCTCACCGGGTCGCCTATTGGGACGAGATCTACCTCGATGCGGTGTCCCATCTCGCCGTGACCGGCCGGAAGGTGCGGACCGCGGCCGACCTGGCCGCGGCCCTCGCCGCCTCCCGGGAGGTACCCGGCATTCGCACCATGTGGATCGTCGAGGATCTGCTCGACGATGCCCGGCGGTGGTGGGAGGAAAGCCGGGAGCGGCACGAACGGCGGGCGCGGGTCCGCATGCATGCCGCTCTGGCCGCGGCGGCCGTCGCCGCCTTTGCGGTGGGCGTGGCGAGTTCCATGCCGAACCGGCCGGCAGCGAGAATACCGGCGGGCCCTCCCCGGCATCTCGGAGCCGCGCTGGTGGCATCCACCCAGCAGAAACCCGGCGTCCCGGGAGCCGCGCAGCCCGTCGCGGCCGCCCGCGCCTTCGGGGCGGGGCAAGCGAGGCAAAACCCGTCGGCGACGGTCTACGCGGTCGGCGTCGGGACCTTCGCGAGCCCCGCCATCGCGGATCGGATCATGCACCTGATTCGGAGCCGCGGATACATCGTCAACGTCGTGCCCCGCGGTGCCGCGTCCCAGGTGATGACCTCACCCTATCGAACGCGAACCGAGGCCGAGCGGGTGGCGCGCGGACTCGCGCAGATCGGTTTTCCCGCGTACCTCACGACGCGCGCCCTGTGACGCCGCCCGGGGATTACGCGAGCCGGTAGACGCCCGGACCGGTTTCGGGAAACCGGCGGTACACTTCCCCGTCATGCCCCGGACAGATCCGGCTCTCATCGCCCTTGGCGAGGTCGCGGATGCGCCCCATGGCCTCCATGCATTCGACGATGCTGTTGAGATGAATCGCCGGCGGCGCCCACTCCCGAAGGTTCCGGTAGGTGGTGAGCGCGTCGTTCGCGATGACGAAGGGCCCCGTGGCCGTCTGGACCACCACGATCTGCATCCCGGGCGAATGTCCGCCGACCCATTCCAGCCGGACCCCGTCGAGGGGTTGCGCGTTCCCCTCGACCGTGCGGAGGCGACCGCTGCCCCGCAGCGCGGCCAGGTCGTCCGCGAAGCAGTCGCTGATGAACCGCCGGATCCACGAATCCCGGCCGCCGGTCCCGGTCCAGAACTCCAGCTCCCGGCGCTGCACCCAGAACGTCGCGCGCGGCAGCCAGCCCTCGAGATCGAAGTGATCCCAGTGCAGATGCGTCAGGATCACGGTGGCGATCGACTCGGGCGCGACGCCGACGGAATCCAGCAGTTGATAGCGGGTGCGGGGCACCGCCTCGGCCGGCAGACCCTTCAGAGCGGCCAGGCGCGGCGTGAACCCGGTGTCGATGAGCACCGGCCCCGCGGGACCCTGCAGTAGCCAGAGGAAGTAGGCGGACGCCGTCGTCCCGGTACCGGCGGGGTGCAGATACAGACGGGTCGACCAGTCCACCTCCCGTGCTCCGGGGCTCAGCGCGAAAATCTCGTGCGTTGCGGCCATGGGGGACCTCCATGCGAACTACCGCGGATGAGGCGGGCGGCCCGGCTTCCTTCCACGTGCCGGGGCGGCGCTCCCGCAGGGAGGACCGCCCCGGCACGACGAGAACCGTTCGAGAGCGAACAACATCCCCCGAGGTGACGCCGTGGCACCGACCATCGTTGGCCAATCCCTGCCCCGTGTCGACGCGCAGGAGAAACTGACCGGCCGGACCGTGTTCGCGGCGGACCACGGCCTGCGGGGTCTCGTCCACGGCCGGCTCGTGCTGAGCCCGCACGCCCACGCCCGGATCCGCCGGATCCCCGTGAATGCGGCGAAGGACGTACCGGGCGTCCTCGCGGTGTTCACCGCGGCCGACCTCCCCTTCGGGGACGAGACGCCGAACGCGCGCGGACGGTGTCTGCTCGCCCGCGGCGAGGCCCGCTTTCCCGGCGAGCCCGTGGCCGTCGTGCTCGGCGAGTCCGAAGCCGCGGCCGCGGACGGCGCGGCCCGCCTGGCCGCGGCGATCGAGTACGACCCGCTGCCCGCGCTGATCGACCCGGCGGCCGCGGCCGATCGCGCGGCGCCCCTCGTCCAGCCGGGTCTGGCCGGTCGGAGCGCGGAAGGCGGGCTCCACGCGGCGGTGGCGGTCCAGGAAGACCACGAGGACGCGCCCGGCAACGTCGCCAGCCAGGTGCGCTTTGCGCGCGGCGACATCGAGCGCGGGCTGCGCGACGCCGCGGTGGTGGCGCGGCGGACGTTCCGGACGTCCATCGTCCATCAAGCGTACATCGAGCCGCACGCCTCGGTCGCCGACTACGATCGGACCGTACGGCGGCTCACGGTGTGGACGGCGACGCAGGCGCTCTTCTACACGCGCGAGCACGTCGCGGGCGTCCTCGGCCTTCCGGAATCGTCCGTGCGGATCGTGCCGATGGCGGTGGGCGGCGGCTTCGGCGGCAAGATCCTGCTGCTCGAGCCCCTCGCCGGCGCCGCGGCGATGGTCCTGGGGCGGCCCGTGCGGCTGGTGCTGACGCGGGCGGACGAATTCCAGACCGCGACGCCGGCGCCGCAGTCGGTCCTCGAAGTGGCGCTCGGCGCCGCGCGCGACGGCGAATTCCGGGCCCTGCAGGCGCGATTGCTGTTCGATGCCGGCGCCCTCCCGGGAGCGCCCGTGACGATCTGCGGCCTGTTGATGGGCGGCGCGTACCGCGTCCCGCACCTCGACATTCGCGGCCGCGAGGTGCTGACCCACAAACCGCCGACGGGAGCGTACCGGGCGCCGGGCGCGGTCCAGGCCGCGTTCGCGATCGAATGCCTGGTGGACGAAGTCGCCGCGGCGTTGGAGCAGGATCCGCTCGAGCTGCGCCTGCGCAACGCGTCGCAGGAAGGCGACCCGATGCCGAACGGCGAGAGTTGGCCGCGGATCGGGCTGCGCGAATCGCTCCTCGCGGTGCGCGAGAGCCCGGTGTGGCGGGAGCGGCCCGCCGGCCGGCGGGGGGCGGCGCGCGCGTCGGACGGCGCCGCGGCCGGCACCGGCATCGCGGTGGGCGGCTGGCTCGGCGGCCTCGAGCCGGCGAGCGCCTGCGTCCGCGCGAACACGGACGGCACGCTGCACGTCGTGGTCGGCTCGATCGACATCAGCGGCACGGCCACGGCGCTGACGCAGATCGCCGCCGAAACGCTCGGGGTGCCGGTGTCGCAGGTCCGCCTCATCCCCGAGGACAGCGACGGCGCGCCCGCCTCCGGCATGTCCGGCGGCAGCAAGGTCACGTACACCGTCGGCTCGGCCGTGCAGAAGGCCGCGGCCGACGCGCGCCGGCAACTCCTCGCCCTCGCGGCCAGGCGCCTCGAGGCGGCCGAGGCGGACCTCGACATCGTCAACGGGACCGTCCGGGTGCGCGGCGTGCCCTCGCGCGCGGTCGCGGTGGCCGATCTCATCAAGATGACCTCGGGCTTCGGCGCGCAGCACCCCCCGGTATTCGGCACGGCGTCCGAAGCCATCACCGCTCGCTCGCCGGCGTTCGGGGCGCACGTCGCCGCGGTCGCCGTCGACCCCGAGTCCGGGCGGGTCCGGGTCACCGACTACGCCGTCGCGCAGGACGTGGGACGGGCGATCAATCCCGCGCTCGTCCGGGGCCAGATCCAGGGCGGCGTGGCGCAGGGAATCGGCTGGGCCCTCCTCGAGCACGTCGTCTACGACGAGAACGGCGCGCTCACCACGGGCACCTTCGCGGACTACGCGCTCCCGCGGGCGGCCGACGTGCCGCCGGTCGACGTGCACCTGGTCGAAGTCCCGTCCGCGCGCGGCCCGTTCGGTGCGAAGGGCGTCGGCGAGCCCCCGGTCGTCCCCGTCGCGGCAGCCGTGGCGAATGCCATCGCCGACGCCACCGGCGCCCGGATCGACAGCCTGCCGATCACGGCTGAGCGCGTCGTCGCCGGCGTCAAGGAGGGCGGACGATCACGATGATGGCGGGCGCGCATTCGGGTCGCCTTCGCCTGGGGTAATCCGCGGGCTTTTTTTGAACGTGTCCGCAACCGCCGCGATCCGCCGCACGCGGGCGGATTGCAGAAACGTCTCACGGAGCCCCTCGTCCGGGATGGTGGCCGCGAGGCGGTCGATGATCTCCCGCGCGCGCCGCGCGCTCGCAGCGGCGGGCTCGCTGAGATTCATAGCCAACTGGGCCTCGGCGAGCCCGGCCAGCGCGCGCCACAGCCCGGGCAGCCGCCCGAGGCGCCCGGCCTCCTCGACCGCCCTGTCGTAGAGCGTCGCGGCCCCCTCGGCGTCGCCGAGCCCCGCGGCGCAGTCGGCCCGGAGAAGCAGCGCCGGCACCCACCAGCGCCGGTGGCCGGCCGTGGAGACGAGATCGGCCAGTTCTTGCGCGACGACCCGCGCATCGGCCGGCCGTCCCGCGGCCAGCAGCACGCGACCCTCCGCGTGGGCGACCTCCTCGGGAAAGTCTCCACGTGTCGGTCCCTCGACCGCCGCCCGCCGAGCTTCGCGCACGTACCCGTGCGCGTCGTCCGTCCGGCCGAGGGTCGCAGCATCGACGGCCAGCGAGGCGAGTACGCTGGGGCGCCAGAACCCGCCGACTTCACCGGCCCCCAGGAGGTCCGCCGCCTCCTGGCCGGCCTGCCAGGCACCCTGGGCGTCTTCCAATTCTCGCCGCACCATACTCAGACACAGGAGGTTGAAAATCGCCGCCCGGCCCGCGCCGATCTCGCCCGCCAGACTGAGCCCTCGGGTCACGCACTCGATGGCCCTCCCGAATGCTCCGAGCGGCACCGCCACCCGCGCGGCCGCGCTGAGCGCGAAGGACAGACGCCACGTGTCGCCGATCTCAGCCAGCACCGCGACGCTGCGCTCCACCTCGATCTGTGCGGCCGCGGCGTCTCCAAGCACGTCCCGGCAAAGGGCGATCACATATCGGTTCTCACCCGCCAGAGATCGGTCCCCGATCTGATCGCACAGGTCCGCCGACTCCGACAGCCACCGTGTGCCTTCTTCGAACCGGCCCAGCAGGACCGCGGTGTCCCCCAGTCCGTGAAGACTCTCCGCGAGCCCGGCGAGATCCCCGTGAGGCTCGAGCAGCCCGCGGGCCTCCAGGTGCGCCTGGATCGCGTCTTCGTACTTGGCCGCGCTGAAGTAGGTGAACCCGATGTGATTGAGGATGTGGCCGGTCAACGACGGGTCCTGTAGACGGCGGCTCAGGGCCAGCGCCTGTTGAAGGTGATCGAGTGCTTGGGCAATCTGGTCCTGCCGGCGGTACGAGTGGCCCAGGCGATCCAGGGCCAGGATCTGCCATCGGCGCTCCCGGACCTCCTGGGCGAGCACGTGTACGGACCCGAAGTCCTCCCGTGCCCGCTCGAGTTGTCCGAGCAACATCCACACCTCTCCGCGCCCGAGCAGCGCCGGGAGGCGCTGCTCGGGCGCAGGCTCGAGTTCGAGCGCGCGGCCGTAGTGGTCGAGGGCGGTGGTGTTGGCGTAGAGCCGTGACGCCCGGGCCGCGGCAACGAGAAGATGGGTGATCGCTTGTGCCCGCGCGTGCGGGTCCGGCGGGAGGCCCACGTCGTCCCGCAGCAATCCGACCTGCACCCAGTGGTGGGCGATGATATCGGCATACTCGGCCTGCCGGTCCCCGGCGATCTGGTGCAGCCATTCCGCGAACCGCACGTGCTTTGGCCAGCGCTGCGTCTTTGGCAGC
This sequence comes from bacterium, assembly GCA_035945995.1. Taxonomy (NCBI): domain Bacteria; species bacterium. Next base: position 7,773 of record DASYZR010000160.1, on the reverse strand, counting down.
ATCCGGTAGGCGACGTCCCGGATCAGGATGTGCCGGAACGCAAACTCCTGCTCGTTGAGCAGGGTCGAACGCGGCTTCGGGATCAGCACGCCCTTGCTGATCAGCGCCTGGATCGCGTCGTCCACGGGGTGCGGGCCGGCAAGCACGCGGAGCGCGCCGAGCCAGAAGTCCTTCCCGACGACGGCCGCCGCCTCGAGGGTCTGCTTCTCCGGCGCCGGCAGCGCATCAATCCGGGCCGTGATGACGGCCTGCACGCTGTCGGGGATCACGTCCGGGTCTAGCGGAATCGAAAGCGCCCACCGGGCGCCCTCGTCGACCAGGACGCCCTGTTCCCGCAGCGTCCGCAGGATCTCTTCGATGAAGAGGGGATTGCCCTCCGCACGCTCGAGCACCAGATCGAGGAACGCCTGGGGCGCGGGTCTGTCCTCGAGGATGCCGCGCACCAGGTCGCCGCTTTCTCTCTCGCCGAGCGGCTCCAAGAAGAGCGTCGTGGCGCTGCGCCGCCCTCCCATCCATGCCGGCCGGCGCTCGAGCAGCTCGGGGCGCGACAACACGAGCAGCAGCAGCGGGACGTCGCTGAGCCGGCCGGCGCTGTATTCGATGTAATCGAGCGTCGCGTCCTCGGCCGAGTGCGTATCCTCGGCGATCAGCAACAGCGGCGCGCGGCGCGCCAGCGCTTCGAAGAACGTCCACATCCGGGCAAACAGGACCTCCCGGCTGAGCTCCGGCGCGCCCTCGCCGAGTCCCAGAACAGTCAGGAATGCCGGCACGGCGTCCGCCACGTCGAGACGGGCCGCGGCGTCTTGCAGCTTGCTGCGCACGACCTCCTGCGGATCACCGAACAGGATCCCGCATTCCTCACGTATCGCCTCGCTCAATTGCCAGAACGGCACCCCCGTCCCGTAGGGCAATGCCCGGCCCCGCAGGATGCGGACGCCGCCGACACGACTTCGAAGCTCCCGCACCAGCCTGGTCTTCCCGACCCCGGCCGGGCCCAGGACGGTGACCGCATGGCCCCTGCCCTCGCGCTGCATCTCGCGCACATAGCCGGCAAGCATCGCCAACTCATCCCGACGGCCCACAAACGGCGTCGGACGAACCTCACGCTCCCGTGGACGGCCGACGGCGACCAACTGCCACGCCGGCAGCGGCGTCGCGTAGCCTTTGACCGCCAGCGGCGGAAGACTGCGCAGTTTAGCGACGCTGCGCACCGCCCGCCGCACGTGCTCCGCGACCAGGATCTGTCCGGGGGCCGCGTGCTGCTGCAGGCGCGCCGCCAGGTTCACGGCCTCGCCGGTCACGAGACGCTCCCCCGTTCCTGCGGACTGGGTCGTGATCACGACCTCGCCGGTGGTGATGCCGATCCGTATCGCGGGCAGAAGTCCGGCTTCGCGGTCCGTACGCACCCGGGCCGCGAGCGCGACCGCGGCCCGTGCCGCCCGTTCGGGATCGTCCTCGTGGACCGCGGGCAGGCCGAAGATAGCCATCACGGCATCGCCGATGTACTTTTCCACCGTTCCGCCGTGCCGGTGGACCTCATCGCGAGCAATGGTGAAAAACCGCTCCATCTGCGCCTGCACGTGCTCGGGGTCGAGCACGCCGGACAGCTGCGTGGACCCGACCACATCGGCGAAGAGCACGGTCACGAGCTTGCGTTCCTCGGGGGAAGGCGCGACCAGGGCGAGCGGAGTGCCGCATTGGCTGCAGAATCGCATGCTGGAAAGACCATCGAAGCCGCATCGGGGGCACCGCATCGTGCTTCTCCCCTCAGCACCGCGGATACGCGGTCTGGCCTTCTTTGCGGATTAGGAGAATCCCGTTCGGTTCACCGTCCCGCATTCCGCCTGAGCGCCGGCGAGGTCAGGACCTCCGGATTCAGCACCCGCGCCGGCGTTCCGCGGAGGAACGCCGCCACGTCCGCCGCCGCCTCGCCGTAGAAAATCGCGTAGTTCTCGCGTGTGACGTAGCCGAGGTGCGGGGTCACCACCACGTTCTCGAGCGCCAGCAGCGGATGCCCGCGCGGCAGGGGCTCTTCGTCGAACACGTCGAGCGCCGCCGCGGCGATCACGCCGGTCCGCAGCGCGTCGACGAGCGCCGCCTCCTCCACGATCGGCCCGCGCGAGGTGTTGACGAGGTAGGCGGTCGGCTTCATGCGGCGCAGGTCCGCGGCGCCGATCAACCCCGCCGTCCGCGGACTCAGCTTCAGGTGGATCGTCACGACGTCGGACCGGGCCAGCAGCGCCTCCTTCGTCAGGTACTCCGCCGCGCACTCGGCGGCGCGCTCCGCGGTCAGGTTCTGGCTCCAGGCCACGAGCCGCATCCCGAACGCCCGCCCGATCGCCGCCACCTGCGCGCCGAGCCGGCCGAGACCGATGACGCCGAGCGTCTTGCCGTGCAGGCCCACGCCGACCGAGGTCTGCCACCGGCCCTGGCGCATCGCGCGGTCTTCCTGCGGCAGCCGCCGCACGGCGGCCAGAATCAACGCCCAGGCCAGCTCGACCGTCGGCGGGGCGAGGCCCGCCGTCCCGGCCACGACGATGCCGAGCCGCGTCGCCGCGGCGACGTCGATCGAGGCGTTCGCCATCCCGGTCGTCACCAGCAACCGAAGCCGCGGCAGGCCGGCGAGCACGGACTCGGGGAAGGGCGTGCGCTCGCGCATCGCCACGATCACGTCGAAGGGGGCCAGCCGGCGCAGGAGCGGGGCCTCGTCGCGGACGTGGTCGCGGAAGACCTCGACCTCGACGCCGGCTCCGAGCGCGGTCCAGTCCGCCGCCTCGAGCGCCACGCCCTGATAGTCGTCGAGCAGCGCGACCCGGACGGTGCCGGGGGCGTCGGGGGACGGTTTCGTCACCCGCGCCCGCCGTCCCAGACGAGGTCGGGATCGAGCGGCCAGATCGGCCGGCGGACGTGCGCGAACCGGAATCGATCGAGGTTCGGGTTCGCGGCGCCAGGGGCGTCGACCTCGATGATTGTCTCCGTGATCGGCTCAAAGTCCGCGCGGAAGTGGCCGCGCGATTTGATCACGAGCAGCGGCTCGCGCTCGGGCTCCACACCGCCGATCCGGAAGAACCCCCGGTCGTTCGCGGCGTGCCGGACCGACGTCACGATGATCTTGAGCCCGCCCGCCCCGCCCGTCCCGTCCGCCCCGCGCCAGACGGGGGCGATCTGCGCGGTGGGCCCGCAGCGCACCTTCCGGCCGCGGACGACCGGCCCCGTTCCCACGAATTCGCCGTCGCTCAGGTGCGCGACCCGGCCGGTGACCTCCACCGGTGCCCCGAAGGCCTCCGGGGCCACCTTGCCGCCGATCCGGAACGTCGCGGTCGCCCCGAGTCCGGCCCGGAACGCCTGCTTCGCGGTCTCGGGATCCCAGACGCACGCCACGGCGCCCCCGGCCCGCCGGCCCACCAATTCTCGCAGCAGGTCGGTCGTATCGCCGGTCCCGCCGCCGCCGGGATTGTCCGCGACGTCCGCGAGCGCCACGGGCTTCCCGGGACGCTCCGCGGCGAGGCGCAGCGCGCGATCGACGGCTTCCGGTACTGTGGGCAGCGGTTTGAGAAACCGCGCCCGCTGGTCCCACGCGCGGCGACCTATCGCCGCGGCGCAGGCGCGTCCCGCCGCGGGATCGGTGGCCGTGACGAGGATGGCCGTGCCGGCCTGATCGAAGTCCGCATACGGAAACCCGCCGAACACCGACACGTTGACGATCTCCGGCCTCGCCTCCCACGCGCGGGCGTCCTCGAGCAGGTCGTGCATCGGACCTTCCGCCGTCCGCATGTTGATCGTGGGCGGCAGCATCGGCGGCTTGGCGATGTACACCTTGGGCCGCGCCAACTCGCCACGCAGCAGGCGCGCGAGGCAGCGCGCCGCGTCCACCCCGCGCTCGTACGGATCGACGTGCGGATTGGTCTGATAGGCGAACACGGCATCGACGCTCTCGCAAAACGCGGCCGTCATGTTGCCGTGGAGATCGAGTTCTACGATCACCGGCACCGCCGGCCCCACGACGGCGCGCACGTGCCGGCAGATATCGCCTTCGGCGTCGGCGGCGCCATCCGCGCACATCGCGCCGTGCAGATGCAGCAGCACGCCGTCCACCGGACCCGCCGACCGGAGCCGGCCGAGCAGGCGGTCGCGCAGGCCGGTGTGCGCCGCGGCGGCGACCTTGCCGGACGGGGTCGCGCCGGCCGCCAGGGTGCCCACGACCCGCCAGCGCTCCTCGGCCGCGACGTCGAGAAAGCCGCCGAGGCCGGTCTTCCCGCCGGTGTGGTGGCGGATGAGACCGTCGCCTTCGAGGATCCCCTCGCCTTCCTCGAACGAGGCGAGCGTGGTCGGCACGGGCGAGAACGTGTTGGTCTCGTGGGAGATGCGTCCGATCGCGATCGTGGGCACGGCCGGCATCTCCTAGGACGGAAGGATCGGCAGGATCACGCGCGACGGCCGGGCCGCGTCGTGGAACACCGTCTGCACCGCGGGCTGGCGCGCCTGGTCTGCGCCGAGCGGCCCCCCGGTATTGGGATTCACGTCGAAGCGCGGAAAGTTCGACGACGACACGTGCAGGCGGACTCGATGACCCCGGCAGAAGACGAGGCTCGTCGGATAGAGCGTGATCGTGAAATGGTACGGCCGTCCGGGTTCAAGCCACTCCGGCCGGTCCCGCTCCTCGCGGTACCGCGCCCGAATAATCGAGTCGCCGATGTTGAGCTCATAGCCGTCGGGGTAATCCGGATTCGCCGGGTAGACATCCAGCAGTTTGGCCGTGAAGTCCGTGTCCGGCGCGGACGACGCGGCCCACAGGTGCACGACGACCGTCCCCGTCACTTCCACGTCGTGGGTCAGCGGCGGCGTCGAGAAGACGAGCACGTCCCGCCGGGCCGACAGCGACAGCCCGTCCCGCGCGCCGTAGACGTGCGGGCCGCCGCGTTGATCGAACCCGCCGCCCGGCATGATATCGTAGCCGACCGAGATGTTGCCGCCGATCGTGGGCACCGGATCCGCGGGATCGAAGACGTACCGCGACGAACCGGCGCCGTCCGGCGGCGACTGGGGTGACAAGCCCCCGCCCGGCTGCAGGTAGAACGGCGTGTACTCCGTCCGGGCCGGCGGCCACTCGCGTTCGGCGCGCCACCGGCCCCCGACGTCGAGTTTGCCGGTGCCCGGCACCTTGCGGCCGGAGCCGCCCCCCATGACGAAGATCTGCACCGGCGGCTCCTCGACGCCGCCGGGACGCCCCCCGCGAAGCACCGCGTCGAACCAGCGCAGCCGGAACTGGTCGTAGCCGAGCGGCGCGTCGGGCCCGAACTCCGCGTCGCCGGCGTAGGACAGGTCGAGACTCGCGCTCCCGTGGATCCAGGGCCCCATGATGAGACGCACGGGTCCGCGCTTCCGGCGGCTCAGTTCGACGTAGTTGGTCACGGTCGAGCGCGCGTACGAATCGTACCATCCGCCGCAGAAATACAGGGGGACGTCGGCGTGCCGGTCGTACAACCCCTCGATCGAATACCCGGGGCGGCCGGCCCAGTACTCGTCGTACTCGCCGTGCCGCCAGATGTCCAGCAGCCACTGCTCGTAGGACGGCGTGTGCCGGAGCGGCGTAAGGCCCGGCTTGGGCGGGAGGTGCCCGAGCCAGGAGCGGATCTCGCCCCAAGCCTGCTGCATCGCGACCCGCGTTGTCGCGTCCGCGGCGGCCTCGCGCGACGTCTGCGCCATCATGAACGCGTAGAGCGCGAAGCGCACCTCGAGCGCCCCGCCCTGGCGCATCGAGGCCGTGTGGTAGTTGTGAAAGCCCATGCTGACGAACTGGGCGGCGAGACCGGGGGGATCGAGGGCGGCGAGGCTCGTCTGCGTGCACGACGAGTATGACAGCCCCATCGTGGCGACCCGGCCGTCGCACCACGGCTGCGCGCGCACCCACGCCACGGTCTCGACGCCGTCGGGCCCCTCGTTGCCGAACGCGTAGAACTCGCCCTCGGACTCATAGCGGCCCCGCACATCTTGAAGGACGACCGCATAGCCGTGGCTCGCGAAAAACTTCGCCGACAGGACGAGGTTCGCGCCGAGTTTGTTGTACGGGGTCCGTTCGAGGATCGCCGGCCACGGCCCCGCGCCGGACGAGGCCGTTCGTCCCGCCTGCCCCGCGCCAGTCGGGGCGCTAGACGGGACCGGCAGGTAGACGTCGGACACGAGGCGGGTGCCGTCGGCGAGGCGCATCTCGACATGCCGCTCACACGTCACCGGGTGCGTCGGCGTGGCGGCGGGCGCGGGCCGGACGGTCATGCGCCCCAGGTCTCGCGCAGCACCCGCACCCAGTTGCCGTGGGCGAGTTTCCGGAGGTCCGCCTCGGTGTGGCCGCGGGCCTCGAGGGCCGCCATCAGGCGCGGCAGACCCGCGGCGTCCTTGAGCTCGGCCGGCATCGTGGCGCCGTCGAAGTCCGAGCCCAGGCCGACGTGATCGATGCCCATACGCTCGACCATGTACTCGATGTGGTCGACCATGCGGGCGATCGGCGTGTCGGCGCTGCGTCCGCCGTCCTCCCGCAGGAAGCCGACGTGGAAGTTGAGCCCGGCGATGCCGCCGCTGTCCTTGATCGCGTCCATCTGCCGGTCGGTGAGGTTCCGGGGAGTCGCGCTGAGCACGTGCGCGTTCGAGTGCGTGCACACGAGCGGGGCGTTCGAGATCTTCGCGACGTCCCAAAATCCCTGTTCGTTGAGGTGGGAGAGATCGATCATCACGCGGCGGGCGTTGAGCTGCCGGACGAGGGCCCGGCCGAGTTCGGTGAGCCCGGGGCCGGTGTCCGGTGAGCTGGGGAATTTGAAGGGCACGCCGGTCGAGTAGCGATTGCGGCGGCTGTGCGTGAGGCCGACCGAGCGGACCCCGGCGGCGTAGAACGTGTCCAGCGCGTAGCCGTCGGGATCGAGCGGCTCGGCGCCCTCGAAATGCAGGAGCATCGCGAAGGTCCCGCGGTCGAGGCACGCCTGCAGCTCACCGGCGGTCCGCACCGCGGCGACCTGGCCCTGGGACGTCTCGGCGACGCGCAGCAGCCGCCCGAGCAGGTCGACGGCCTGCGCCTGCGCGTACTCCAGCGGCATCGGCTCAGGCCACGTCCGCTCGTCCGCGTAGCGGCTCATCGCCGACTCGAGGCTGCCCGCCCCGGGGCGCACGCTCGCGGCGACGACCGGGTCGGCGATGTAGACGGCGAAGAATCCTCCGCCGAGCCCGCCCGCTCTCGCGCGCGGCAGGTCGATGTGCCCGGTGTCCGACCGGTCGAAGAACGACCGTCCCGTCTTGACCATGCTGAGCACGGTGTCGTTGTGACCGTCGAAAACCGGTGGAAACGCATGCGGGCGAGCCGTCATGTCTTGCGCCCCTCCTCCGGGCCCGTTGCCACGGGACTGTCAGGATACGAGCACCAATCGCTCCAGCTTCCGGGGTACAGGCGCGGGCCCGAGAGTCCGGCCTCGTCCATCGCGAGAAGATTCGCGCAGGCGGTCACGCCGGACCCGCAGTAGACGACGGCGTCGCCGTCCGGTCCGATCGCGGCAAACTGCTCGGCGAGCGCGGCGCGCGGCTTGAGCCGGCCGTGCGCATCGAGAATCTCGGTCCACGGCAAGTTGACCGCGCCCGGAATGTGCCCGGCGACGGGATCGAGCGGCTCCACCTCGCCCCGATACCGCTCCGCGGCGCGCGAGTCCACGAGGCGGATTCGGCCGGGCCCTCCCCCGGCTCCGGCGGTCTGCCCCGCCGGCGCCGCGCGGCGCCGCACCTCGGCCCGAGCGA
>DASYZR010000159.1 GCA_035945995.1 bacterium | reverse complement strand
CCTCAAAGAGGGCCGGATGGTGTCGCTCGACCGCGTGGAGACCTTTGCCGAGGGGATCGCCACGCGGGTGCCGTTCGCGCTGCCCGTGACAATTCTGAGCCGGCTCCTCGACGAGATCGTGCTCGTGAGCGACGAGGAGCTGCGCCGCGCGATCGTGCTCCTCGGGGAGGCCGCGCGGCAGACCGCGGAAGGCGCCGGCGCGGCGTCCACGGCCGCCGCTCTTCGCCTCGGGGAACGGCTCCGCGGCAAGACGGTGGTGCTGATTTTGAGCGGGGGCAATATTCCGGTAGAGCAGTTGGGCGAGTTCTACGCGGACCGTGCCCGCGTCGCGGCGGTGGCCTCGATGCTGCGCGGCACCCGTCAAAGGGGTGGGGAGGCGTGACGCACCGCGAACGGATCGATTCGGCGATCGCCGGCAAGCGCCCCGACAAGGTGCCGGCGGCGCTGTGGCGGCACTTCCCGGAGGTGGATCAGAAGGCCGAGCGGCTCGCCGAGGCCCACATCGCGTTCTATCGTGCCTACGAGCCCGATCTGCTGAAAGTAACCCCCGCCAGCGGCTACTACGGCGACGATTGGGGGCTGCGGGCCGGCTATAAGCCGAACCGCGAGGGCGTCCGGTCGGTCAGCGAACGTCCGATCAAGAAAGCGGCGGACTGGGGCAAGCTGCGGCGGCTCGACACGAGCGGCGGCGTGTACGGCCGGGAGGCCCACGCGATCCGTCTCGTCGCCGACGCGGTGGGCCGCGACGTGCACGTGCTGGAGACGGTGTTCAGCCCGCTCAGCATCGCGCGCACGCTGGCGGGCGAACAGGCGGCGGTCCGCTATCTGCGCGAGAACTCGGAAGCCCTCCACGAGGGGCTGGAGATCATTACCGACGTCCAGGTGGCGTTCGTCCGGAACATCCTCTCCGCGGGGGCGGACGGGATATTCTTCTCGAGCCAGATGGCGACGACCGACTACCTCACCCGGGAAGAATACGAGGAGTTCGGCCGGCCCTACGACCTCCGGATGCTGGACGAAGCCGGCGCCGGGCTGGTCTTCCTCCACATCCACGGGGTGAACGTGATGTTCGATCTGTTCGACGACTACCCGGTCCAGATCGTCAACTGGCACGCGCGCGAGACGGCGCCGACGATTGCCGACGCGCGCCGGCGAACTCAGGCCTGTTTGGCGTGCGGCATCGACGCCTGGAACACGTTGTCCAAGCGCACGCCCGACGACGTGGCGGCGGAGGTCCGGGACGCGATCGCGCAGACCGGCGGCCGCGGCCACATCGTGACGACGGGGTGCGTCATGCCGCTCGATACGCCGGAGGCCAACATTCGCGCCGCGATCGCCGCGGCGCGGGAGGCCTGAGAAGTCCTATATATAAGGTAGGGGCGCGACAACGGATGCCCCGGGCACGCCGGCGCCGGCCGGGCCGGGGAGGCGGGTTCGAAGGAGCGGGGCCATGGGCGACAACGTGACGCGGAAAATTCTCGGCGCGCACCTGGTCGACGGCCGGATGGTGCCCGGCGAAGAGATCGGCATCAAAATCGACGAGATCCTCATCCAGGACATCACCGGCACCGCCGCGATGATGCACTTCGAGGCGATGCAGCTGCACCGCGTTCGCTGCAGGATCGCCTGCACCTACGGCGACCACAACGTCCTGCAGGTGAGCGAGGAGAATACCGAGGACCACGTCTACCTTGCCAGCGCCGGCCGCAAGTACGGGATCTGGTGGGCCAAGCCGGGCGCCGGCATCGGCCACCAGATCCAGCAAGAGCACTTCGCCGCCCCCGGCGACACGGCGCTCGGCGCCGACAGCCACACCCCGCACATCGGCGGGATGGGCGTCTACGCGATGGGGGCCGGCGGCCTCGACGTCGCCGTGGCGATGGGCGGGGGCCCGTACTACCTCGACATGCCGGCCGTCGTGCGGGTGGAGCTGACCGGGCAGCTCCCCGCGTGGTCCACCGCCAAGGACGTCATCCTCGAGATGCTGCGCCGGCTCACCGCCAGCGGCGGGTTCGGCAAGGTCTTCGAGTACGCTGGACCCGGGATCCGGACCCTGAACGTCCAGCAGCGGATCACGATCTGCAACATGGGCGCGGAGCTCGGCGCGACGACGTCGATTTTCCCGTCGGACGAGATCACCCGCGACTACCTGCGGCGCATCGGCCGCGCGGACGCCTGGCGCGAGGTGCTGCCCGACCGGGATGCCGCGTACGACGAATCCATGGAGGTCGATCTCGGCGCGATCGAGCCGCTGGTCGCGATGCCGAGCAATCCCGACAACGTCGTCCCGATTTCCCAGGCCGCCGGCATCAAGATCGACCAGGTCATGGTCGGGTCCTGCACCAACGGCTCCTACACCGACCTCAAGGCGGTCGCGCAGATCGTGAAGGGCCGGCGGGTCCATCCCGACGTGACGTTCTTTGTGCATCCGAGCAGCCGGCTCGACCTCGAGGTGCTCGCGCGGGAAGGCCTGCTGACGGAGATGATCGCCGCCGGCGTGAACGTGGAGGCCGCGACGTGCGGCGCGTGCATCGGCGTCGGCCACGTGCCGGCGAAAGGGATGAAGTCGCTGCGCGCGATCAACCGGAACTTCAAGGGCCGCAGCGGGCAGAAGGACGACGAGGTGTATCTCGCGTCGAGCGAGGTCGCCGCGGCGTCCGCTATCGCCGGCGTGATCACCGATCCCCGCACGCTCGGCATGCGTGCCCCGGCGCAGGAGGAGCCCCGGCGGCTGCCCCAGGACAACGCGAGCCTGGTGCCCCCGGCGTCCGAGGCCGAGGCGCCGGCGGTGCAGGTGATCAAGGGCGACAACATCGTCGGCATTCCGCTGAAGGGCCCGCTCACAGAGGCGCTGCGGGGGGAGGTGCTGATCAAGCTGGGCGACGACGTCAGCACCGACCACATCATGCCGGCGGGATCGCAGATCCTCCGGTACCGGTCCAACATCCCGAAATTGGCGGAGTACGTCTTCAACCGCGTGGACCCGACGTTCCCGGCGCGGGCGAAGGAGCACGGGGGCGGGCTCATCGTCGGCGGGCGGAACTACGGGCAGGGCAGCAGCCGGGAGCACGCGGCCATCGCGCCGATGTACCTCGGGATCACCGGCGTGATCGTCAAGGCCTTCGCGCGGATCCACCTGGCCAACCTGATCAACTGGGGGATTCTCCCCATGACGTTTGCGGACCCGGCGGACCACGAGCGGGTGGCGCAGGGCGACGTGCTCGAGATTCGGGACGTCCGCGCGCAGGTCGAGGGCGGCGCGGCGCAACTGACCGTCCGGAACGCGACCAGGGGCACGACGTTCCGGGTCGACCTCTCGCTGAACCGCCGCGAGCGGGGGTACCTTCTCGAGGGCGGCAAGCTCGCGCACACGAGGGCGCATCCGGTCCACTAAGCGCGTTGCGTACGGTGTCACAGGCCTGTAACGCATCCCCGGCGGCGGACGCGCCGGGGAGGATTCCTCATCGGCCTCCGGAATAGGTTGTCGCTTTTTCGAGCGGGTGTGACTCCGCGGGGAAGGGGTTGCGGAATGCGCAGATGGAGCGTGCTGGTGCTCGTCGCGGTGTTGCTGGCGGGCGGGCTGGGAGCCGCGTCCGCGCAGGGCGGACGGCGGGGCGGAACGCTGCGCGCGGGGCTCGACTCCGATCCGCCGAACATGGATCCTCACCGGTCCACCGCGGCGGTCGACCGGCAGGTTTATCAGAACCTCTACGACAAGCTCGTCGACACCGACGCGAATCTCACGATCGTCCCGATGCTTGCGACCTCCTGGACGAGCAGCCCCGATGGCAAGACCGTGACCTTCAAGCTGCGGCAGGGCGTCAAGTTCCAGGACGGCACGCCCTTCAACGCGGACGCCGTCAAGTACAATTTCGAGCGCATGAAGGACCCCAAGTTCCCCTCCGCGCGGCGCAGCGAGATTCTGCCGGTCCAAAGCGTGACCGTCGTCGACGCCTCCACGGTGCGCCTCAACCTCGAGAAGCCGTACAGCCCGCTGCTTTACGTGCTCACCGACCGGGCCGGCATGATGGTGTCCCCGGCCGCGGCGCAGAAGGAGGGCCTCGACTTTGCCCTCCACCCGGTGGGGACCGGCCCGTTCTCGTTCGTCGAGAAGATTCCTCAAGATCACGTCACGCTGCAGCGCAATCCCAACTACTGGGCGAAGGGCGAGCCGTACCTCGACCGGATCGTCTACCGGCCGTTTGTGGACGACAACGCGCGCGTGGCCAACCTCAAGTCGGGCGACGTGGACATCATCAACCGCGTGCCGGCGCCGCAGATCAAATCGCTGGCGGCCGAGGCGGCGAAGCCGGACGCTAGGTTCAAACTACTCGTCCACGGTGCATTCGAGTGGGACGGCATCTATCTGAACGTGACGAAGCCGCCGTTCGATAACAAGGCGCTCCGCCAGGCGTTCAATGCCACGATCGACCGCAACGCGATCGCGAACGTGGTGTTGCAGGGCGCGGTCTTTCCCGCCTACTCGTTCTTCCCGAACGGGACACCGGCCTACGATCCGAACTGGAAGATCCCGCCGCGCAACATCCCGCTGGCCAAAGAGAAGCTGCAGGCGGCGGGTCACCCCGGGGGCTTCGAGTTTACGGTGCTGTCGACGCCTGGGCCGGTCAACCAGTCGATCCTCCAGGCGATCCAGTCCATGGCCGCAGAAGCGGGCATCCAGATGAAGATTCAGCTGCTCGAGTTCGGACAGCTGCTGACGACGACGGATCATTTGCAGCACCAGGCGGCGCTGCTCGGCTGGAGCGGCCGGCCCGATCCGGATTTCGACATCTACCCGTTCATGACGCCGTCCGGGATCGGCTCGTTCAACGACGCGGGCTACACGAACCCGAAGGTGACGGAGCTGCTGGACGCGGCGAGGCTGCTCAACGACATGAATCAGCGCCGCCGCGCGTACGGCGAGGTGACGAAGATCCTCGCGGACGACATGCCCTACGTCTGGCTGTACTTCCCAAAGGAATACAAACTGGTGTCCACCAAGGTGCATGGGTACGTGCACGTGCCGGACGGCATGATGCGGTTCGCCTCGGCCTGGCTGTCGCAATAGCGCAACGGGGGAGGCCCGCGCGCCGGGCCTCCCCCGGCGGCTGAAAGCCGATGCTGCGCTTCATCGCCCGCCGGCTTCTCCAGATGATTCCCGTGGTCTTCTTCGTCAGCGTGATCATCTTCACGCTCATCAACCTGATCCCGGGCGACGCGGCGCGGCTCTTCCTCGGCGAGGAGGCCTCCCCGGACGCCCTGGTCGCCCTCCGGCATCAACTTGGCCTGGACCAGCCGCTCCCGGTGCAGTACGCCCGGTGGGTCGGCGGCATGCTGCACGGCGACTTCGGCCATTCGTTCAAGGACAACCGGTCGGTGCTCGCAACCGTGCTGCAGAAGATCCCTGTGACCGCGGAGCTCTCCGCGTTCGCGCTCCTGATCGCCTGGTCCATCGCCATTCCGGCCGGCGTACTCGCGGCCTGGCGCCGCCGGACGGCGGTGGACTATGCCGCGTCGGCGGCCGCGCTCACCGGCCTCAGCATTCCGAACTTCTGGCTCGGGATCATGTTGATCTATCTCTTCGCGGTCAATCTCCACTGGCTGCCCGCCTCGGGCTTCGTGCCGCCCACGCACGACCTCGGCCGCAATCTGCGCACGATCATCATGCCGGCCTTCGTGCTCGGCGTCGTGCTGGCCGCGGTCGTGATGCGGCAGTTGCGCAGCAGCATGCTCGAGGTCATGAGCGCGGATTTCGTCCGCACCGCGAACGCGAAGGGACTGGCCGCCGTGACGGTGCTGGTGCGCCACGCGCTGCGGAACGCGGTGATCCCGGTGATCACCGTGATGGGCATTCAGCTCGGCACCCTGCTCGGCGGCGTCGTCATCACCGAGACGATCTTCTCGATCCCGGGCCTCGGCCGGCTCGCCGTCGAGTCCATCTACGCCCGCGATTTTCCGATGCTCGAGGGCGTGGTGATGTTCAGCGCCTTCTCCGTGCTCGCGGTTAACCTGTTCGTCGACATCGTCTACTCGATCATCGACCCGCGCATCACGCTGGGGGGATCCCCGACGTGAGCGTCGCCGC
>DASYZR010000158.1 GCA_035945995.1 bacterium | reverse complement strand
CCCAGCCGCGGGCGAGCGGCGCCGGGGCCATCGAGGCCGCCTGCGCCTGAGAAGCCGGGCCCGGTGCGGCCGGTCCACCGGCGAGCAGGCCGGCGACGGCGGCCGCCGCTAGCAGGCCGGCGATGCGGTCGCGTCGACGGTCCCCCGTTCGCTCGCTCACGGGCGTCCGCGACTTACCGTACACTGACCTCGCCACATGCGGCTCGACCCTGGGATGCGGAACATCGGTGTTACGGCGTCGCGGGACGCGCCGGTCCGTCGGGCGCGGACGCCGGCAACGCCGGCGTCATTGACGCGCCGTCCACGGCACGGCGGACCGCGGCGCGGAGGGCGTCCGGCTGCAGGCGGAGCTGCGCCGCCAGGTCGGCGACCGACAGCGATCCGCGCACGAACCGCACCGTGGTGTCGACGCTCGTGCCGAGCGCGTGCGAGATGGCGAGGGTGCGGGCGATCTCGGAGAAGGTCAGGCCCTGTCCGCGGAGCCGCCGCACGACCGCGGGATCGGCCGCCGCCCGCAAAGAGACGTCCGTGACCATGGCCTCCTCGCGGCCGGCGATCAATTGACCGGCCACGAGCATCAAGGTCTCCGACGGCGCGGTCCCCACCGCCGTAATCCGCAGGCCGCGCTGCTCCCAGATCAGCACGCGCAGGTATCCGAGATCGATGAACCGGCCGGGCTGCGACTGCACCCGGACCGGGACCCCCAGCGACGGCCAGCCGATCGAGCCCGCCGGCGCTTCAAAGAACGAGATGATGTTGCCGCCGTCGCTGTACCGGAGGTAGGCGGATACCAGGCTCCCGAACCGGCTCACCGCGCCGCCCCGGAACGTGTACCCCTCGGGCAACGCCGGCGGCACCAGCACGGGGAAGCCCACTTTCTGCTGCAACTCGGCCGGGCTCAACCCGCCGCCTTCCATCGTCTGGAACGCGACGACCCGCGCGCCGGCCGGCGGCCGGAACCGGAAGTACGCCTGCGGCAGGTTGAGGCTGAAGCTGATCCGCGAGAAGTACGTGCTGAGCACCAGGCCGCGCGAGGCGTCGCGATCCTCCTCGCGGAGCACGGTTCCCGTCAGCCGGTCGACCCACAACTGCCGCTGTACGCCCGTGCGGTGCGGCGTGAGGGAGAGGACGTAGGCCTGCCGGCCGATGACCTCGTCGGTCCCGAGCAGCACGATGTCGTAATTGCGCGTCAACAGGGTCAGGCTCGAGCCGGTCCCGCCATCCTGGATGCTACGATCCTCGAACACCATGTTGAGCGCGGGCTCGTAGTGATGCGCGATCTTGCCGTCGTCGACGATCAGGCGGCCCGCCACGTCCTCCGGCGACAGGTACTCCAGCCGCAGGAGATTCGGCCGCTTGTGCGATTCGGCGACCGTCACGGTCTCCATCTGGCCGTTGCGGAGGGCGGAGATGATCTTCGTGCCTTCATAATCGATGAGCTTCGGCGCGTCGAGCGCCATCGTGAGAATCGCGCGCGTGCTCGGCGTGGCCGCACCCGAGGCCGCCGGCGAGGGCGGGGCGGCGGGGAATGCGGGGGCGGTGCCGGCGATCAGCAGCACGACCGCCGCGGCGAGCGCTCTCGACGCCGGGCGCCTCATCGGACGTTGTCTCCCACCGGGCGCGGGGTTTCTCCGGCCAGCACCAGCTCGGCGTCCCCCGACACGAGCCCGATGTACGCGCGATCTACCAGCGGCGCCGTGCCCATCTGCATCGCGTGATCGTGCACGTAGAGGTCGACGCCGATCTCGGTCGCGTGCAGCCGGTCGACCGTGCCTTTCACGAGGGGCAGCGCTGCGAGCGCCAGCATGACGACGACCGCGGCGAGCGCCCAGGCCGGCCGGCGCAGCACGATCGGCCGCCACGCCCCCTGCCACGCCGCCCGCCACGCACCCCGCACCCCGCGCCAGACGGGGTCCAGGGCCGTCGCCGCCGCCCCCCGCATCATGGGACCGCGCACGGTCCGCCAGAACTCGGCCGGCGGTTCGGCCGGCGCCACCCCCGCGAGGAGGTCACGCGTCGTCCGCAGGGACTCGTGCGCCTCGCGGCAGACCGCGCAGTCCAGCAGATGCGCCTGCACCGCCTGGACCTCCGCTGCCGTCAACTCGCCGTCGAGGTACGCGGAGAGCAGGCGGCCGGCGCGATGGTGATTCACGGCTGCCACCCCCGGCGCCGCGCCTCGACGTACGGACGGAGGCGATGCTGCAACACCTGACGGGCGCGGTGGAGGCGCGACTTCACGGTGCCGAGCGGTACCCGCAAAATCGCCGCGATCTCTTCGTACGCGAAGCCTTCGATGTCGCTGAGGACCACCACCATGCGCAGGTCCGGGCTCAGCACGCCGAGCGCCTGCTGGATCGCGGCGTCGATGTGCTGGCGCTCGAAGACGGCCTCCGGGTTGGCCGCCGCGTCGGGAAACTCGCGGGTGATCTCGCCGCGCGGCGTGTCGATCGGCGCGTCGAGCGACTCGACGCGCGCCCGCGGCCGCCGGCGCAGCAGATCGATGTAGAGGTTGCTGACGATGCGGTACAGCCAGCTCTCGAGCGGCGCGCCCGGCTGGACTCGCCGGAGCGCCCGGTACACCCGGAGAAACGCCTCCTGCGAGAGGTCGCGTGCGTCGGCCTCGTTGCCCGTCATCCGGTACGCGATGTTGTAGACGTGCCGCGCGTACCGCTGGACGATGGTGTCGTACCGCGCCAGCTCCTCGGGCGTGTAGGCGGGCGCCCGCACGGCCTCAGGTGGCGCCATGACCGCCAGAGCAGCCGCTGTGTCGCTCATCTCCCGGTCTAACGCTGAGTGCGACCGGAAAGTTTCGCCTACCGCGCGACCACGTTGACGAGTTTCCCGGGAACGACAATGACATCCTGAACGGCTTTGCCGTCGGTGAATCTCCTCACCCGTTCGCTTTCCAAGGCGGCGTCGCGCAGCCGCGCCTCGTCGAGGCCGGCGGGGACGCTGATCCGGTCGCGGACCCGGCCGTTGACCTGCAGCACCACGGTGACGACGTCCTCGCGGACCGCGGCCTCCTCCCACGCCGGCCATGGCTGCCGGTGGACGCTGTAGGGCAGGCCGAGCCGCGCCCACAACTCCTCGGCGATGTGCGGCGTGAGCGGCGCAAGCATCAGGACGAGCGTCCGCAGCGCCTCCGTCCATTCCGCGACCGCCCCCGCGCCTTGCGCGGGGGGCGCCCGCAACTCGGCGAGCCGGTTGGTGAAGGTCATGAGGGCCGCGATCGCCGTGTTGAACCGGAAGGCTTCCAGGTCCTCCGTGACCCGTTTGAGCGTCTGGTGCGTCGCACGCCGTACCTCCCCCGCAAGGGGGGCTCCGTTGCCGGTCGCGTCGTCCTGCCTACTGCGTGAGCCAGTACGTCCCCCGGCGGCGGCCCCGGCCGAGGACCCGAGCACGAGGTGCCAGACGCGGTGCAGGAAGCGGTGGACGCCTTCGATGCCGCGGGGGTTCCACGGCCCGCCGCCGTCCCACGGGCCGATGAACATGAGGTACGCCCGCACCGTGTCGGCGCCCATCGTCCCCACGTAGTCGTCCGGGTTGACGACGTTGCCGCGCGACTTGCTCATCTTGTTGCCGTCCGGTCCGAGGATGATCCCCTGATTGAACAACCTCAGCATCGGCTCGTCAAACGCGACGAGGCTCAGGTCGCGCATGACTTTCGTGAAGAACCGCGTATACATGAGGTGCAGCACGGCATGCTCGATGCCGCCGGTGTACTGGTCCACCGGCAGCCACCGCCGGCCGGCCTCGGGATCGAACGGCCGGCCCGCATCGTGCGGACTCAGGAATCGATACTGGTACCACGACGAGTCCACAAACGTGTCCATCGTGTCGATCTCGCGCTCGGCCGGCCCCCCGCACCGCGGACACGTGGTCTTGCGGAACTTCTCGTGGTACTTGAGCGGCGATTCGCCGGTCGGGAGAAACTCCGCGTCCTCGGGCAGGCGCACCGGCAGATCCTCGTAGGGCACCGGCACCATCCCGCAGGCCGGACAGTAGATGATCGGGATGGGCGTGCCCCAGTAGCGCTGCCGGCTGATCAACCAGTCGCGGAGCCGGTACGTCACAGCCGCCCGGCCGCGGCCGGCTCGCTCGAGCGCCTCCGTCACCCGGCGGCGGCCCTGGTCGCTCGGCGTGCCGTCGAAGGGACCGGAGTTCACCATCGTGCCTTCGCCCGTGTAGGCCTCCGCGAGCGGCTTCCCGTCCCAGTCGGGCGGCGCGATGACGGTCGGGATCGGCAGCCCGTGCTTCTTCGCGAACTCCCAGTCGCGCGCGTCGTGGGCGGGAACCGCGTGGATCGCGCCGGTGCCGTACGAGAGCAACACGTAGTCCCCGATGTAGATCGGAATCCGCGCGTTCGTCAGCGGGTGCCGGGCGTAGGCGCCGATGAAGACCCCGGTCTTCTCGCGGTCCTCCGCGAGGCGCTCGATCTCGGACTGCCGCCGCGCGCGGTGGACATACGTTTGGACCTCGGTCCGATGCGCGGCCGTCGTCAGCTTCTCGACCAGCGGGTGCTCCGGGGCGAGCACGAGGAACGTCGCCCCGAACAGGGTGTCCGGCCGCGTCGAGAACACGGTGATCGGATCGCCCTGCTCGCTCGTGTACACGATCTCCGCGCCGTCGCTGCGGCCGATCCAGTTCCGCTGCAGCGTCTCGACGCGCTCCGGCCACTCCATCTTGCTGAAGTCCAGCAACTCCTCGGCGTACCGGGTGATCCGGAAGAACCACTGCTCGAGGTCCTTCTTGATCACGGGCGTGTCGCACCGCTCGCACCGCCGCTCCGGGCCCACGACCTGTTCCCGCGCGAGCGTCGTGTTGCAGTTCGGGCACCAGTCGACCGGCGCCATCGCCCGGTAGGCCAGCCCGGCTTCGAAAAACTTCAGGAAGAACCACTGGTTCCAGACGTAGTACTCGGGATCGCAGGTCACAATCTCCCGCGACCAGTCGAACATCGTGCCCATCGTGCGCAGTTGCCCGCGCATACGTTCGATGTTGGCCATCGTCCATTTGTAGGGGTGGATGCCGTGGCTGATCGCGGCGTTCTCCGCGGGCAGCCCGAAGGCGTCGAATCCGATCGGAAACAGGACGTTGTAGCCCCGCATCCGAAGGTACCGGGCCTTGGCGTCGGACGGGGTCATGGGGTACCAGTGTCCGATGTGCAGATCGCCGCTCGGGTACGGGTACATCGTCAGGAAATAGAATTTCGGCCGCGCGGGATCCTCACGGACGCGGTAGAGCGCGTCCGCCTCCCAGCGGGCCCGCCATTTCTGTTCGATGGCCGTCGGATCGTATGAATCGGTCATGATCAGGGGCCCCGGAGACCGGGGCTCACCGGTCATCTTACCTGAAAAGGTCCGGAAGAGGTAGGGGCCCCGGTGTCACATGAGCTGGCGCATGTCGTGGCCGAGGTAGCCGGTCAGCGCGACGGCCAGCGCCCCGATGATCGAGAGGACGGCGGCCCACGCCGGCACGTCGTTCCGGCGGCGCCAGCGCCACAGGAAAATGGCGAGAAACAGGGCCGTCGTGACGTACGCGGAGGAACTGTGCACCAGGTGGCGGTGCTCGATTCCGGTACCGACTCCCTGCGCCTCAAGATTCCACAGATCGATCCAGCCGACGGCGATGGCAACGAAGGCCGCGGCCACGCCGAGGCCGAGCAGCCAGTACGCCATCTCCCGGAACAGCGCCTCGCCGGGTCTCCGCAGACCCAGGACATCGAAGAACGCCGCGGTCAGCCACAAGGCGATCGGGAAATGAACGACGAGAGGGTGGATCAGCACGGGCGCCGATCCCCCTCTCGCGGCGGCCGCACCCTTAGGTCAATCGGACCCTACATCGCGCCGAGATCGTCGGACGCCTTCTGCAAATATTCCGCCACCACGGCCGCCCAGGGCTGCGCCTCGTTGACGTCGGTCATGTTCTGCGCCTGCATGGCGAGGGTCAGCGCGATGGTCGCGTCGTCAAGCGCGGCCCGAGCACCCGGGACCCCGGCCGCGGCGGCGGCCTTCAGATCGGGCAGAATCCCATGCCCCTGACCCTGACACGGATTCCCGGACGCCGCGAAGAAGTGCGGCCCGGAGGGCCCCTCGAGACAGTTGATCGTATGGTGCAGATGAAGCTGCGTCGCGGCGATGGCGCCCTTTTGCGCCAGTTCGCCGGCGTGGAAATGCGCGGTTTTGAGTTGCGTCTTGATCGATGCGGCGAGGTCCGACGCGGCCCCCGACGGCATCGCCGAAAGCGCGACAAGACAGACGACGAGTACCAACCCGACCCCCCAAACCCTCACACTCTCGCCCCCTTCAGTCCGTGCAGGGATTTGCCGGCCGCGGGCGCCGGCAGATTATTCCCCATCATCCGCAGCCATTGTAACAGACGTGTGGCACGGCGGGGCTCAGTCCCCCTCGAAGAGACGCTCCCCGCGATTGAGGCGCCGGGCGATGTCAAAGGTCTGGCCTTCGGCCCGCACCGTCGGGGCGTGGGCCGCAAGATACCGAACGGCCGCAATCAGGACAACGGCGCCGTCGGGCTTGGCACGCAGGCCGGCGTATTGACGGACGGCCGCTTCCACCATCTGGATGGTGTGGAAGTTGCGGTCTTCGCGCACGAGCAGGTGCCCGAGCGTCGCGAGCAGGCGTTCCACCGAGCCGCCGCGGGCCACGTGGGTGACAACGAGGCGCGCGCCGGCCGTCACCTGCTGTTGGCGGTCGAGCGCGGCGCCGAGCGCGGCGAGGAGGTCGGCGGGCGCCGCCGGATCCGGGTCCGGCAGCCGCGCCGGCGGGACGTTGAGAAACCGGTCGAGGTACACGCTCATCGCGGCATCGAAGATCCCACGCAGGAGCGGCACCGAACCGCTCCGGCGCAGCCCCTGCTCCACGGCGTTGGCAAACGTGAACGTGTGGAGTGCGGTGTCCCAGTCGCCGAACTCGTTGGACTGTGGAAACTGCGCGATGCGAAGCGCCGCCGCATACGCCACGGCGCCGGCGACGTCGAGGGGATCCGTCCCGTCGCGCAGCGCGTCGAGCAGCGCATCCGCGATCGCCTGCGGGTCGTCGGCGAGCAGCACGGGCCCCAGCCCGTCCTGCCCCCCGCCGGGGGCCGCGCCGAGACCGTCAGGGCCGCCTGCCCCGCGAGAGTCGGGGGCCGCGCGCCGCCCGCGACCCGCCTCGAGCGCCGCCGGGAGTCGGTCCGCGGCCGCTTCCACGATGGCGACCAGATCGATGGGATGGCGCCAGGCATTCGACTCTTCCATCCGATCGGCGGCCGCGTAGGCCGTCGCGAGGCTGGCGAGCGTCGCTTCGGCGTGGGCCCATCCGGCGAGATCGAGGGCTTCGAAGGCTTTGTTCGTAAAGTCGAGCACGTGCCCGATCTGGATGAAGCGGTGGTCCGTGGCGGCCGCGAACAGCATCCGCGCAAGGGCCGCCCCGTCCCCGCCGGCGCGCACCGCGGACACGATGCACCGCTCGGCGCCCTCGGCGTCGCGCACCTCCACGAACCGCCGGAACCAGCCGGTGAGCCGGTCGATGTCCGCGGAGCCGTCCGGGAGCGGGGCGATCGCAAACCGCGGCGCCGCTCCATCGGTATCCCGGGCGACCGCGCTCAGGCCGTGGTAGAGCGCCCATGGCCGGTCCGGGGCGTCGAGGTGCGGCAGGAGGTTCGCGTAGCACGTGAGGATGGTGAGGCCCTGCCCCCATCCCCCGGCGCGGTACCGGGTGCCGAAGTCGAGGCCGATCCGGACCGCCTGCCCCGCGCCAGACGGGGCGTCGGTCGCCGGATCCGCCCCGCGATCAGCGGGGCCTGGCCCGTGACGAACGGGGCCTGCCCCGCGATCAGCGGGGTCGCCGGCCAGGACGAGCGCGGCCTTCGCGATGACCAGCGGGATGTCACGCTCGAGGCCGTCGCGAAGACGCCGGCGGTGGTGGGCGCCCGGGTCCCCCCGCGGCGACAGATCGACGTAGACGTCCCCGCCGCGCACCTCGACCGGATATGCCCGCACGTCGTCGGCGAACTGATCGAACGTGCCGCCGCCGGCAAGATCGAACCGCGCGTGATGCCAGTGGCAGGTGAGAATGCCGTCCGCGACGGTACCGCGATCCAGCGGGAAGCCCATGTGAGGACAACGATTATCCACCGCGTACAGGCGGCCGTCCCACGCAAAGAGCGCGATCGTGTGTCCGTCGACGGACACCGCGAGGCGCCCGGCGGCCTGCACGTCGGCGGCCCGCGCCGCCCGCACCCATTGCCGCACCGGAGTCTCCATGCGCCCCTCCACGATGTGCCTCTTCTCGACCATCACACCACGGCGACGGGCACCGCGCACCGGCCCCTTGGACCACCATCCCCGGCCGTTAGGACAGGTTCCTACTCGCTGCCGGCCTCGGAGACGGACGCCAGCCCGCGCGTGGCCAGCGCAGCGAGGCCGAGCAGCGCGCCGGACGCCACAAACACCGGCCGGATGCCGGCGGCGGCCGCGAACACCCCGCCGGCGATCGGCCCCACCAGATTGCCGATCATGATCGAACTGCTGGTCAGGCCCATGATCCCGCCGAGGCGCTCCGGCGGCGTCCGGCGCGCCACGATCGCGTAGAGCGGCGGCATCAGGCCCCCGACCGCCAAGCCGAGCGCGACGCGCAGCACAAACAACGTCAGCGGACCCCGTGCCGCGGCCTGCGCGATGTAGGCGACGCAGGCGCCGGAGAAGACCAAGCCGAGGACCCGGCCTTCGCCGACGCGGTCCGAGACCCGGCCCCACATGGCGGCTCCCACCATCGAGGCGAAGCCCGTCGCGGAGAACAGCACGCCGGCCACCGTCGCGACCCGCCCCGCCGGCACCCCGAGGGTGCCGACAAAGATCGGAAAAATCGGTTCGATCGCCATGACCGCGAGGTTGCTGGTGCACAGGAGCAGCCCTACGGTCCGCAGCACCGGCGACCGGAGAAAGAAGGCCAGATTATCGCGTACACCCGGCCCGCGCGCGCTGGACTGCGGCGGCGCGGGCTCACGCGTCGCGACCAGCACGACGCCGGTCCCCATCCAGCACATCAGCCCGGTGACGACGAAGACCCACCGGAACCCGATCGCATCGGCCAGCGCGCCGCCGATCAGCGGACCGATGATGCCGCCCGCGGTCAGGGAGGACTGGAGCAGGCCCATCACCGTGCCCAGGCGATCGCGCGGAATCGAGGACGACACCAGCGCGTTCGTCGCGGCCACGAAGCCGCTCACGCCGCCCTGCACCATGCGCAGCGCGAGCAGTTGCCAGACCGCGCCGACGGCCGCGGCGAGCATGTTCGTGACGCCGATGCCGGTGAGCGCACGCAGCACCATGATCTTGCGCCCGTAACGGTCGCCGACCACGCCCCACAGGGGCGCGATCAGGGTTTGCGCAAGGAACGGCGCCGCGAACAGAATGCCGCTCCACCGCTCGACGTCTTCGGGCCGGCGCACCCCCAGCGTACCGATGTAGAGGGGCATGAACGGCACGATCAGCGTGAGGCCGACCATCGCCAGAAACTGGGCGGCCCACAACGAGTACAGGTTTTTCTGCCACTGTGCGATCGCGTCGTCCCCTGCCTACGGCGTCCACCGCCGCATCCCGCATTCTCCCGCCGGGCGTCGCGTGCGCGGGGGAGGTCTCTACGTCCGGCCGCCAGAATGTGTGCGGGCAACCCACCTCGCGCCGACGGAGGCACGAATGCCCCAGCCGCTCGGACCCGACGCGCTCGCTCGGCTCCGCACGTACACGACGCCGACGCTCGCCAACGCGATCGAAACGTTCAACGTCCGGCCGCGGACGGCCGGCTTCACGGCCGGACGGGTTCGCTGCATCTTTCCCGATCTCGGCCCCATGGTCGGCTACGCCGTGACCGCGACGTGCCGCGCGAGCCAGGCCCCGCCCGCCGACGCCACCGCCCGCCGCGCCGCGCTGTGGCGCGCGGTCGAAGCGACGCCGGCGCCGCGGATCGTGGTGATCCAGGACCTCGACGATCCACCGGGGATCGGCGCGTTCTGGGGCGAGGTGCAGAGCACGATTCATCACGCGCTCGGCTGCGTCGGCACCGTCACGAACGGCGGGGTGCGGGACCTCGACGAGGTCCGGGCCCTCGGTTTCCACTTTTTCGCCGGGAGCGTCGTGGTCTCCCACGCCTACGTCCACCTCGTCGACGTCGGCGGCCCGGTCGAGATCGACGGCCTGCCGGCGCGCCCCGGCGACCTGCTGCACGGCGACCGGCACGGCGTGCTGGCGATTCCCCACGTGGTCGCCGGCCGGCTCGACGACGCGGTCGAACGGGTGAATCAGTCCGAGCAGGAAGTCCTCGCCTACTGCCGGCGTCCCGACTTCACGCGCGAAGGCCTCGAGGCGATCTACCTCAGGCGGAGATAGGCGGCGGCGGCGCTGCCCAGGCCGGGCGAGCGGATGAGCGCCGCGTGCGCTTACCGGATCCTCGGCGAGGCGATGGACGACCGGACGACGGTGGTCGACGAGGCCGTGACGGCCGCGCGCATCGTCGACCGGTACCTGCCGTTGCGCACCGAACGGTCCTACCTGGGGATCGCCGCCGGCTCTCTGGGCCTCGGCCTCCCTGCCGCGCTCGGCGCGCAGATGGCCTGGCCCGATCGGCGGGTCATCTGTACCATCGGCGACGGGTCGTTGATGTACACGGTCCAGGCATTGTGGACCGCGGCGCGCTACCACATTCCGGTCACGGTCCTTGTGGTCGACAACCGGGCCTACGAGGTGCTCAAGTCCGGCATGGCCGCATATAAAGGAGGGACCGTGCCGCCGGACCGCCTGGTAGGGATGGACCTCGACGCCCCGCCGATCGACATTCCCGGCTTCGCCCGGAGCTTCGGGGTCGCCGCTCAAACCGTCGGCGGGGCCGTCCCCTAGTCTGTCAGACCGGGCCGTGATGTCATCCAGAACAACGGATTGACCCAGTGGCCATCGGCGTAGAGTCCCCAATGCAGGCCGGGGCCCGTCACCAAACCGGTGGCCCCGATGCGGGCAATCAGGTCACCCTGTGCCACGCGCTGGCCGGCCTGCACGGTGAACGCGGATAGATGCAGGTATTCGGTCAGGACGCCCTGGCCGTGGTCGAGCACGACGGTGTTGCCGCCGAGGGGAAGGGCCCGCGCGAGCACGACGATCCCGGCGTTGGGTGCGGTGACCGGCGCGCCGGCCGGCACGTCGAAATCCACGCCCTGGTGCCACCACTCGCGGACCCCGTTGTAGAAACCCTGGTAGCCGTACGGCGAATCCATCGGTCCTTCGACGGGCGCCACGAACGGCCCGCGCCACAGCGCCTCCGGCGTGCGCCGGCCGAGTACCGAGTCAAGCGCGTCCCGCTCGATCGCGAGGTTCTTCGGGGTGATGAGGCCCATCGTCCCCGGCGACAGCGTCAGGTGCCGCTCGGCAAATTGTTTCCGCGCGACCCGCACCGTTTGGAGCAGCGACACGGCGGCTCTGTTGGGCGGGATGATCTTGGCGGTGACGACGTAGGACGCCGGCGGGGTGTCCGGGTCCGTGCCGCGCAGCGCCCGCCACGTCCCCTCCCCCACCACAAACACCGGCAAGGATGCCCCGCCGAACCGCACCGTGATCTTCGAGCCGGGAGCCGCGTGGACCACGATCGCGAGTGTGTCTCCCTGCACGGGAGCGGCCGGGGTGACCGTCAGCGTGCCCGCCGCGGCGCCCGGCGCCGCGGCGGGCAGGATCACCGCCGCCACCAGCGGCAGGAGCGCGGCGGTCAGGGCCCATCGCGCGACGCGCCGCGGGAGCGGCGGATGCGAGCGGCGGCCGGGCGTCATCTCCCGCATCTCCGCGCCGGCCGGGCAGCGTGCAGGACTGTGTCGCACTTGCGAACTCCTTCCCGTTCGGGTTCTTCCCAGATTGCCGGCTAGGCCGCCTCGGGGCTCAACCGGTCGCGCAACCAGTCCCCGACGAGGTTGAACCCCATGACCGTCAGCATGATCGCGAGCCCGGGAAACGTCGAGTCCCACCACGCCGTTTGAATGTAATTGCGGCTGTCGGCCAGCATCCCGCCCCAGGACGGAATCGACGGGTCGACGCCGAGCCCGAGGAACGTAAGGGCCGCTTCGAGCAGGATGTTGTTGGCGACGCTCAGCGTGGCCAGGACGGACACCGCGCCGAGCGCATTCGGCAGCACGTGTTTCCAGATGATGCGCCGGTCGGCCAGGCCGATCGCACGCGCGGCGTGAATGTAGTCAGTTTCCCGCACCGCCAGCGTCTCGCTTCGCACCAGCCGCGCGTACAACGCCCACTGCGTGACCGCCAGCACCAGCACGATGCGGCTCAGGCCCGGTCCCAGCACCGCGATCACGACGATGGCGAACAGGATGAACGGAAAGCTCAGCTGAAGGTCGGCCGTCCGCATCACGAGCTCGCTCCACCACCCGCCGTAGTAGCCGGCGAGGAGCCCGAGACAGGTTCCCGCGAGGCCGCTCGCGGCGACGCTCAGGACGCCGACTTCGAGCGAGATCCGCGATCCATAGATGATGCGGCTCAGCAGGTCCCGCCCGATCGCGTCGGTCCCCAGTAGATACGGGGTTCCCGGGCGGAGCCACGCCGGCGGCAGGAGACGCGCGCCGAGATCCGCGGCCTCGGGCGCGTGCGGCGCGAGGACCGGTGCGCCGATCGCGGCGAGCGCGGAAAGGACAACCAGGCCGAGACCGACGAGGAGCGTGAGCCGCAGCCCGATCGGCGGACGGCGGACGGGCGTCACGATCCGAGGCGCACCCGCGGATTCAGCAGACCGTAGCTGAGATCCACGAGGAGGTTGATCAGGACGACCACCAGGGCGAGCACGACCACCACGCCCTGCACCACGGGATAGTCGCGGTAGGTGACGGCCTGAAGGGCCAGCCGGCCCAGGCCGGGCCACGCGAAGACGTTCTCGAGGACGACGACCCCGCCGAGCAGGGCGCCGAACTGCAGGCCGACGAACGTCACGACCGGCAAGAGCGCGTTCCGTAGGCCGTGACGCACGACGACGCGGGTCTCACGCAGGCCCTTCGCGCGGGCGGTGCGGATGTACGGCTGCCCGAGCGTGTCGAGCAGCGACGCCCGGACGAGCCGCACGAGCGTACTGGCGAGGATAATGCCGAGCGTCGTGCACGGCAGTACGAGCGATCCGGGCCCGCTGTAGCCGGACGGCGGCAGCCACCGCAGGCGCACGGCGACGATCAAAATGAGCATGATGCCGAGCCAGAAGTTCGGAAAGGACAGGCCGAGCAGACTTCCGACCCGGATCAGGAAATCCGCCAGCGCATTGCGATGCATCGCCGCGTAGGCGCCGAGCGGGAACGCCGCCGCGAGCCCGACCACCATCCCGCCGACGGCCAGGGCGAGCGTCGCGCCTGCCCGCTCCCGGATCAGGCCGCCGACGGGTTCGCCGCTTCGAAACGACGTCCCGAGATTGCCGCGGAGCGCCTCGCCTAGAAACGTCGTGTACTGCGCGAGGAACGGGCGGTCGGTGCCGAGCGCCCGGTGGATCCGCGTGATGTCCTCGGCGCTCGGCGCCGAGCCTTCGAACAAGACGACCGCGGGATCGCCGCTCAACCGGATACCGAACGCGACAAAGAGCGTGATCGCCGCCAGGACGGCGAGCGCGCCTCCCGCCCTCGCGGCGAGGAACTGGATCACTGGCCGAATTTAGGCCGGAGAACCCAGGGCCCGATCGCCGAGGCTACTTCACGGAGACCGCGGCGAGCCGCATCCGGTCGTCGGGCGGTGCCACGAACCCCTGGACCCGCTTGTTCGCGCCCCACAGATTCACGCTCTGCCACAGCGGGAAGTCGATCGCAAGGTCGTAGAGGCGCCGGTCCAGACTCAAGAACGCCTTCAACCGGACCTTCCGGTCGTTGGTGGTGCGCTCGGCCTGGAGGTACTTCTCGACGTCGGCGTCGGTGAACACCGGGTTCCAGTACTGGCCCTTGTGGTAGAGGAGATAGGCCGTGTTGTCGAAGTCGAGCGTCCACCCGCCCCAGCCGAACTCGTAGATCTGGCCGGTCTTGGCGTGCGGGATCACGTCGCTAAAGTATGTCACCTGCTCGACCGGTACGAGGGTCAGCTTGAGGCCGACCGCCGCGAGATAACTCACCATCGCCTGGCCCGCCTCGCGGAAGTCGGCGTTGTTGCTCGGGAAGCTCAGCGACACGTCGGCGCCGGGCTTGACCCCGGCTTCGGCCAGCAGCTGCTTCGCGTGGGCCGGATCGTACGGGTAGGGCTTGAGCGACGCGTCGTCGCCGAACGAGAGCGGGCTCTGGAACGTGGACACCCGATGCCCGTATCCCTGCAGAATCGTGTCGATGATCTTCTGAACGTCGATGGCCGCGACCACGGCCTTGCGAAACCGCGCGTCGCCGGCGGGCGCCTTCGAGGGATCGAAGCGGATCTCGACGACCGTCGGACTCCCGACCGGGAGCAGCACGAGGTTCGGGTCGCCTTTGACGACGCTCGACTGGCTCACCGGGACCCCCGACGCGATGTCGGCGCGCCCGGCCTGCAGCTCGGCGACCCGCGTCGCGGCTTCGGGCACGAACCGGTAGGTCAGCGCCGACACGCGCGGCGCGCCGTTCCAGTACGCGCTGTTGGCGGCCAGCGTGAGATGATCGTCCTTGCGGTACTCGACGAACTTGAACGGGCCGGTGCCGACCGGGTTCGCGCCGAAATACGCGCCGCCGTGTTCTTGAACGTACTTGGGCGGCACGACCATCGCGCCGTACCCGGCCAGCTTCGTGATGATGACGGGGTCCTTGACCTTCATCACCATTTTCACCGTGGCGGGATCGACCACCTGAACGTGGTCGATCGACGTGTAGTTGCCCTGCTGCGGGCCCTTGGCGCCTTCCGGCCCGAGCAGCCGGTCGAATGTGAACTTCACGGCCGCGGCGTTGAACGGCTCGCCGTCGTGGAACGTCACGCCCTGACGGAGCTTGAAGATCCAGGTGAGCCCGTCGTCCGGTGTGGACCAGCTCGTGGCCAGACCGGGGCGCAGGCGAAGGTCCGATCCGCGATCGACCAGCCCGTCGAAGATCTGGCAGCCCACCGCCCCCCACGACAGCAGAAACGTCGCGATCGGGTCCCAGTTCTGCGGGTCCTGACCCTGGACGATCACGAGCGACCGTCCGCGGCTCTGGGCGGGCGACTGCGCGTTGACCGCGCCGCCGGTCCCGATCGTCATGGCTGCGCACAGAGCGAGCACGAGCACCGCACGCCTGTTCATCCCCCGGGCCTCCGTGTGATGGTGTCGGGACGCTTTGTGTGTCTCCGTCCCGCCGCGTCTGTTTGCTTCGGGGCGACGGCCTCCCTGCATCGGGCCGGCGGCATGTCCTCCCCGGCGCCGGAAATGTGCATGACATGGGCATTCGGCGAACAGTGTCTCGGCCGCAAACGGGAGGGCGACCGTGAATGACGTCTTGGGCATCTTCGGCTCTGTCGTCTTGATCGTGGGAATTGTGGTTTCGGGGGCCGGAATCTACCGTTTGTGGGGAGGCATGGTCCGGCATGCGTCGCGCTCGCGGCGCGACCAGGATGCAACCGCATCGGCGCCGCCGGTGACCGCGGCTCCCCCGCGTCAGTCGGGGCCTGGGGCGCCGGCCGACGCGAAACCCGCCGCGCAGGTTGCCGGCGGCCGACGCGATGAGGAGTCCCTGATCGCCCGCACCCTGCTGACCGCGCAGAAGAGCGCGGAGGACGTCGTCCGGACCGCACGGGCGGAAGCTGAGACGATCGTCGCCCGGGCGGAAACGGCGGCCGGCGATATCGTCGAGACCGGCCGGAGGGACGCGTCGGAGATCGTCCGGAAGGCCCGGCAGGACGCGGACGAGATCGTGGGGGCCGCGAGGCATCGAACCGCGGCCTGGTTGGCCCGCCTGCGGGCCGAAGCGGATCGGCTGGTCGGTGAAACGCACCACACGTTCCAGCAGGCCCAACGGTCCGTGGAGCAGGACGTTGCCGCGGTGGCCTCGCGACTGGAGCTCAGTGTCGTGGACCTGGAGGCGGCGTTCCTGGACGGCGCGGACGGAGATCCGCTAACATTCACGGCCGGCGGAGAGGCGACGCCACCCGCCCGGGTTCGGGACATCTCAGGATCGTCGCTGGTGGCCCCAGGGGAATTCGAATCCCCGTTTCGGCCTTGAGAGGGCCGCGTCCTAGGCCTCTAGACGATGGGGCCGTCCGGCAGGACTCGAGTATATCAGCCGCACGATCCCGCGGCAACCGAACGTCGAGGCGGCCGAGGCGGCGAGGGAAGCGGCAGTAGCTCGGCGAGCCGCGCGGCATTCTGGACCGCGTAGGCCTGCTGGTCGTTGTTGAAGTAGACGTATGCCGTCCGCGCACCCTCGCTGATCTCGCGAAGCCGCTCCGCCCACCGCCGCAGACCGTCGTCGGTGTACCGTCCCTCGTCGCGGTGCCACGATTCGTGCCGGAACTCCATCGCGTAACGCCGTCCGGCCGGCAGGACCGCGAGAAACGCGACGAGGCGTTCGGCGTCGAACTGCATCGTCGGCGGCAACTGGAACAAAATCGGGCCGAGCGTGGCCGCCAGCGGCGCGGCGCGGGCGAGGAGCAGCCGCACCGGGGGGCGCGCCGAGCGCAACCGTTTGATGTGTGTGATGAACCGGCTGGCCTTGACCGCGAAGGTGAACGACCTCGGGACGGCCCGGCGCCAGGCGGCGAATTCGGTCGTTGTGGGTAACTTATAGAACGTATAATTCACTTCCACCGTGCGAAAGTGCCGGGCGTAGTGGCTCAGCCAGGCGTGCTGCGGTAGCGTTGCGGGATAGAATCGTCGCAGCCAGTGCGGGTAGTTCCACCCGGAGGTCCCGATAAGGAACCGCGTCGCCGCCTCACCGCCGGCCTCGCGCCGGCGGTCACCGCTCCCCACGTGCCGATCGTTCCCCGGACGGCACGCGGTACGCGGACCGCGCCGGGCACGGCGGCCGTAACCTGTGAGGCATGACAACCATGAAGAATATGAAGGTCATGTCCGAAATATTTCGCGCCGCCGCAGGGTACCCTACCCCGGTGCGCGAATTACCGTCGAGCCATTCCGGACACTATCATTAGTGAACATACACTTCAACCCGCGGCTACTCGGCCGAATCGCAGCCTTCGTCCTGATCGCGCTGCTCGTGGTCCCATGGGCGCCGCGGACCCGCAGCACCAAGGAAGCGGGGGCGCCCCCCGTTCAACCGGCCGCCATTCCGCGCGGGGACGCTCGGTTTCTCGTCGTCGGACTGACGCAGGACCGCCACCGCACCGACACCATCGAGGTCATCCATTGGGACGACGCGCACCACCGCGTCCGCATCCTCGGCGTCCCGCGCGACATCAACATCTCCCTGCCGGGGATCAGCAATACCAAGCTCGTCCATGCGTACTCCACCGGGGGCGTCGGCCGCGCCCGGGCCGCGGTCGTCAAGCTCCTCAACGTTCCGGTCGCGCACTACGTCGTCTTCAGCCTGCCGGCCATGCGCCACATCGTGGACCTGCTCGGCGGCGTCCCGCTCGACGTCGAGAAGCGCATGGTGTATACGGACCGGCAGCAGGGACTCTTCATCAACCTCTATCCCGGGCCGCAGCTCCTCGACGGCGCGCACGCCGAACAGTACCTCCGGTTCCGGAACGATCCCGAGGGGGACATCGGCCGGATCCGGCGCCAGCAGCGCTTTCTTCGGGCGGCGGTGGAGCAGACGCACAAGCCGTCGGTCGTGATCCGGATGCCGGAGATCATCCAGACCGCGCGCGGCGACGTGGAAACCGATCTCACCACCTCGCAGATCCTGGGATGGCTCCAGCGTGTTCAGCCGCTGACCCCGGACGAAATCAGCGCCGAGTCGATCGACGGCCATCCGGCGGTCCTGTACGATTCGCTGGCGCGGTCCCGGCTCGACTTCTGGGTGCCGAACAACGAGGATCTACGGGCGAAAGTGCGGTGGCTGCTGACGGGCGTTCTTCCGGACCCGAAACCGTAGCCAAGGCCGGACAATCCCGGCCCCCAACACCGCGTCGGTGCCGCACCGAGAGAGGAGGGCGCCAACCGGCCGCCCTTCCCTACTGTTTGACAGCCCCGAAAGTCAGGCCCGAGACTATGTGCCGCTGCACGACGAGGGTGAGAATGATCACCGGCACCGTGATCATCGTCGCCGCGGCGGCGAGCGGGCCCCAACTGATCTCCTCGTAGTTGATCATGTTGAACACCGCGATCGGCAGCGTCCGGGTGTGCCGGCCTGCGAGGATCACCGAGAACAAAAAGTTGTTCCACGAGAAGATGAAGCTCAGGATGGCCGCGGCCACGATCCCCGGCCCCACCAGCGGGAGGGCAATCCGCCGGAACGCCCCGTAGTACGAACACCCGTCGATCAAGGCGGCCTCACTCAGATCGCGGGGCACGTCCTCGAAGAAGCCGACCATCACCCAGATGATGAGCGGGAGCCCGACCACGAGGTGGGTGAGGATGAGCGCCTGATAGGTATCCACCATGTGGAACCGTCGGAACAGCACGTACCAAGGGATCAGGTAACTGATGCCGGGGATGATCCGGGCGACCAGCACGGTGAGGGCGAGCCCCTGTTGCCGCCACCGGGCGATGCTGAACGCCGCGGGCAACCCTACGGCCAAGCCGACGAGCGTGCTGCCGGCGGCCACCACGAAGCTGTTCCAGACGTATTGGGGAAACGGATTCTTCTGGAACACCTCGGCGTAGTTCGTGAGCGTCACGGCGAACCGGAAGAAGTGCGGCGGATAGCCCGCCGCCTCCACCTGAGTCTTCAGCGACAGCGTCACCATCCAGTAGAACACGAAGACCGTCGGCAGCATGACGACGCACACGACGGCATAGTAGCCGGCCGTCCTGACCGCGCCGAGCGCGCGGGACCGCTGTGCGGGCCGGATCGTCCGGGAAGGGGGGGTGGCCGCTACCATTCCGTTCGCCGCACCTTCATCAAGATGAGCGATGCCCCCATGACGATCGCGAACAGCGCCACGGCCATCGACGAAGCGTAGCCGATGTTGAAGTATGCGAACGCCTGGTTGAAGAGGAGCAGGTTGATCGTCTCCGAGGCGTTCGATGGGCCCCCCTGCGTCATCACGAAGATGATGTCGAACGTCTTGATTGCGTCGATGGCGCGAAAGAGCACCGCGACGATGATGATGGGGCGCAGCAGCGGCAGCGTGATGTGCCACAGGATCCTGAGCGCGGTGGCCCCGTCGATCACCGCCGATTCGTACGGCTCTTTCGGCAGAGCCGCGAGGCCTGCGAGCGCGATGAGCATCACGAGCGGCGTCCACTCCCACACGTCGACAAGCGCGAGGGCGTAGAGCGCCGTGTGGCTACTGTAGGTCCATTTGAGCGGTCCGAGGCCAGCGTGGGCCGCCAGGTAGTTCATCACGCCAAGCGTGGGATGGTACATCATGACGAAGATGAGGGCGATCGCGGTGGGCGTCGCCACCATCGGAAGGATGGAGAGCGTCCGGACGAGTCCGCGGCCCCAGAATTCCCGGTTGAACAGCAGCGCCATCGCGACGCCGAGCGTCGTCTCCGCCGCCACCACCAGCGCGGCGAAGTACAGCGTCCGGTAGAACGCCTCGTGGAATCTCACGTCGGCGATGAGCAGGCGCCCGTAGTTCGCCAGCGCGACGAACCTCGGCGGCGTCAGGCTGGAGGCGTACCATTCGTGCAGGCTCATCCATCCCGTGTACAGCACCGGATAGACGATGATGAGCGCCACCACCGCCACCGCCGGCGCAGGGAAAATAAACCGGGCGTGGCGGTGGGCGAACCGTGCGCAGCGCTCGCCAAATCCCAAACGAACCGGGACGGCGGGCGAACGGACAACACGGGTGCCGGCCATTGTCAGAGCCTGACCCGCCGCCGGAAGGACCCGCGGCCGGACAGACGGGTCAGGCTCTTCCCATGAGACTCACTTATCGCTCGGTTTCGGCCAGCATCTGCTGAAACTGCTTGTGCGCCTCGGCAATAACGTCCGCCGACTTGGCTCCTTCGATGGCCTTCTGGATCGCGACGCCGATGATGTCCCGGTATTGTGTCACATCGACGATTTCTGGGAGTCCGGCGCGGCTGAACTTCAGACTCTCCTGGTAGGCCTGGTACCAGCTGAGCGGCATCTTTGGTTTCACCTTGATCTCGGGCAGTCCCCAGGTCGAGGCGCGGGCGACCCCGACGCCGCCTAGCAGTTCGCGGCTGCAGCTGCGCTTGCTGGTGGCCCATTCGCAGAAGAGGTACGCCGCTTCTTTGTGTTTGCTCTGGCCGCTGACGGCCATCGCGTTGGTGAACGTCGGTGCGAAGCGTCCCGCGGGCCCCGCCGGCAGCGGCGCGTACCCGACCTTGCCCACGACCTTCGACTTGGCCGGATCCTCGAACTGGTTCGCGAAATTCACCCCGTCGACATACATGGCGACCTGCCCCTGGATGAACGCCGCGCTGCACTCATACCAGTTGAAGTTGACGACGCCGGGCGGCGCGTATCTCCGGAGCATGCCCGCATACCAGTCCATGCTCTTGATCCACTCAGGCGTGTTCATCGCCGATTTCCGGTCCGGCGTGAGATACTTGCCCCCCATCGCGTACAGCACGAACGCCCATGGCGTGGCGTTTGCGTTTTTCAGCCCCCGCATCACGAAGGCGTACATGTTCGGCGGGTTGTGGAGCGCTTTGGCGCGGGCCTCCACCTCGTCCAGGGTCTTCGGCGGTCCCCAGCCTTTCTGGTCGAAGAGGTCTTTCCGGTAGAAGAAGACAAACGGATCGGGGAAGGTCGGCAGGGCGCTGAGCGTCTTGTCCGGCTGCGTGACGGCCTCGACCGCTCCCTTGATCACGTCGTTCCAGGCGTAGTCTTCCGCGGTGAGGCTCTTGTCGGTGAGGTAGCCGTTGACCGGCTGGAACCATCCCGCTTTCCAGAACCGGCGTTTCTCCACGTGCATGCTCGCATGCCAGGCGTCGATATCGCCGGCGCCGGCCGTCATCTGTACGACGAGCTTCTCGCGGCCCTGAACCTCGGGGATGACCTCCGCCTGCAGCTTCATGCCTGTGAGCGACTCGAACTCGGGGAAGTACTTCTGGATCTCGTCCACCCACGGGTGCTTGTAGAAGAGGAGCGACAGCGTGGTGCCCTTGTACCTCTGCCAGTTCACGGTCTCGGCTCGCGCCGGGGTGGGCGCGAGGGGCGCCATCGCCAATGCGGCGGCCGCGCCGGCCCCGAGTCGTAACGCGTCGCGCCGGGTCATCGTGCCCGGCAAGATGCTTCGGTGCCGTTCCGATGCCATGTGTTCCACCCCCCTAGGCCTGCCGACAGGATACCTACGGGCGCGGATGCATGCGCCGTCCGGGCGGCATTTCACCCCTGCGCGCGGAAGCCCTGCCGCGGGACGGTGGACCCGTCGTCACGATTGTGGTCTCGCCGACCAGATCCAGGCTGCCAGCACGATGTCGATGATGACCGGAATGAGAACATTCCTAGCGGTGAACATGTGTGCCAGCCATCCCCACAGCAGGAACACGATCGCGATGACGAGGGCAATAAACACAGACATCGCGAGGGCCCCATATTTCTCTGGCTCGCCGGCGATCCCCCATAGAACCACCCCGAATCCCAGGAAAGTGGCCGACAGAACTAAGAGGACTCCCGCATCCCTGACATCGTAGCCGAATACGGCGCGCACAAGCCCCGGCGTCAGCGTGGAAAGACCAATCAGCAGTACGTAGATCGCACTCACCAGCAAAGGCGTCCGAAGCTTCTCCACTTGTCATCCCCCCAGTCATCGAGTGGACCGGCAACATGCTCCCTGACAGCACGCGCGCTTAGCCAACGCCGAGCGCCGTCGCCGCTCGTCTCACACCCCGCGCACACCCCAAAGGCGCGTCTTCACGCCACGGCCCGGAGACCCAGGGACCGCGCGCCGAGCACCATGGCGGCCCTCAGGGCATTGCGCCGCGCCCCCATGGGTGTGAGCCACCATTGCTCGAAGAGCACCTTGCCCCAGTGCCAGACCTGCCCCGGCCGCCCCAGCCGAACCTGCGGGCTGGGCTCGGCGAAGAAGTTCCCAAAGGCCATTCCGGCGATCCCCCCGCCGGCCTCGAGCATACAGTACCCGTACCCGTCGAAGTCCGCCGGCCGTGCGCCGGTGAGCTCCGCGGCGATCCGGCGGGCCACGACTTCGCCCTGGGCGTGGGCGAAGACCCCGGCCTTCGGTAGCAATAACGGCACGTCGGCCTTCCAGCGTCCGGGGATGGGGATGGCCGTCACGTCGCCGACCGCGTAGACGTGCTCATGCCCCGTTCTGAGCGTTGCCCGATCGACCGGCACCCAGCCGGCGTCGTTTGTCAGGCCCGCTTCGCGCACGACCCGCGGACTGCGATGCGGCGGCACCGTTACCAACAGATCACACCCCGCGGGCTCGCGTCCCTCGAACTGCAGCCGCTTTGCGGGGCCGTCCACCGCCGTGACCTTGTGCAGCGGATGAAAGACCACACCCCGTGCACTGAGCATCTCTTGGACCGCCCCGCCCAGCGTCGGACCGGCGACCGGCATTGGCTGCGGCTCGGGCGTGTAGAGATGCACCTCGACTCGCCGGCCACGACCCCGGCGGTGAAAATAGTCGGCGATCAACATCGCCCCTTCGTACGGTGCGGCCGGGCACTTGTAGGGCATCCCACACACGGCGACCGCGACTCTGCCCTCTCCTTCGGGGAACGCCTGGAGGGCTTGCTGCAACCTCGCGGCGCCGCTTACGGTGTAGAAGGTATGCGCCGTCGGGTCCAGCCCCGGGACGGCGTCCGGCGCGTACTCGGCGCCCAGGGCCAGAATGAGGTAATCGTAACCGATGGGTTGGCCGGTCGTTTCGACACGGCGGTTGGCCAGGTCGATGTTCGAGACCTCGGCCCCGACGAGTTCGACCCCCGGGACTATGAGCGTGCGCAGGTCCCGGACGATCTGATCCTCGCGGCGCGCCCCAACCATTAACCACAGGAAGGACGGTGCGAACGCGTGACGGTGATCCTTTTCGATCAGCACAACGCGGTGCTGCCGCGGGAGCAGGTGCCGCAGCGTGTTCGCGGCCATCAGCCCTCCCACGCCGCCGCCGAGCACCGCGATCATCTTACCGGCCACGCCGAATCCCCCCCCTCATAGGGCGCCGTTGAAGCGCGCTTGGTGAGCGCTGACGGTATTGGCCGGCGGCCTTGCGGCACCGGCGACGTCAGGGCTGGCGCGGTCAAAAGATGACGACAGTCCGTGCCACCGCGCCGCGTTCGAGCGCGCCGTATGCCTCGTTAATCTCGTCAAACGGATACGTCCGCGTCAGCAATTCGTCGACCTTCAGCTTGCCCGCTTGGTAGAGATCGATGAGCATCAGGATGTCGGTGCGGGGACGGCTCGCCCCGTACAGCGATCCTGTCAGGGTGCGTTCCTCGAAGACAAGCGGCATCGTGGGCAGGGAGACCTCCGCGGTCATCGGCGTGACCCCGATGATAACCGCCGTTCCCCGCTTGGCCAGCGTGTCGTACGCCTGGCGCATGACGGCGGGGACGCCGATCGCTTCGAACGCGTAGTCCACGCCCCGCCCCCCCGTGAGCGCCCGGACCTGCTCCACCGGGTTTCCGGACGACGCGTTCACGGTATGCGTGGCGCCGAACCGCCGGGCGTGCTCCAGCTTGCCGTCCAGCAGGTCCACGGCGATGATCTGCCCCGCGCCCGCGAGCGCGGCCCCCTGGATGACGTTAAGGCCGACCCCGCCGGCGCCAAAGACGGCGACGCGGCTCCCCGGCCTGACCCGCGCCGCGTTGAACACCGCGCCCACCCCGCAGATCACCGCGCAGCCGAAGAGGGCGGCCCGGTCGAGGGGCAGGTCGTCGGGGATCTTGATCAGCGCCCGCTCGGGGATCACGGAGAACTCCGAGAAGCTCGACACGCCGCAGAAATGCTTGATCTCCCGATCTCCGAGCGCGAAGCGTGTGGTGCCGTCCAGGAGGCGCCCGGTCGTCCGGATCTCCGTGCCGGCTGAGCAGAGCGCCGGACGTCCCCCGGTGCAGTACTCGCACTCCCCGCAACTCAGCCGCCACATCGGAATGACGTGGTCTCCCGGCCGGACGGATCCAACGCCGGGCCCCACCTCCGCGACGATCCCCGCACCCTCGTGTCCAAGCACCGCCGGGAGCGGCGCGGGCAAATGACCGGTCATGACGTGCAGGTCGGTGTGACACACGCCCGCGGCCGCCATCCGGACGAGCACCTCTCCGGCCTGCGGAGGATCGACCTCAACGTCCCGAATTTCGAGCTTGGCACCGACCTCGAACAGCACCGCGGCCTTCGTCTTCATCAGGCACCACCACCCGCCAGTTCTCTCCGCGCCCTCCGATCTCCCTCAGAACACGACCACGGAGGTCGCCGGTGGAGGTGGCGGCGCGCAGGTTTCATGCGTCAGGCCGGAGTAGCCTCCGGGGGGGGTGGGACAGATGGCAGACGGTCGGACGGTGGGCTCGCAGAAGACGATGTCACGCCGCACGCTCCTGCGTGGGGCGGCGGCCGGCATCGGCCTGGCCGGCGCGGCGTTCGCCGGAGTCGGAAGACCGGGCGCGCGCGGGTTCGGGGTCCCGGCGGTCCGGGCGGCCGGCCCGGTCAAGGTCGGCCTGCTCGTCTCGTACTCCAAGGTCTACGGACAACTCGGTGAAGACATCACGGCCGGGATGACGCTGTACCTGGATAGCGTGGGGTGGACGGCCGGAGGCCGGCGGATCACGTGGATCCG
The DNA here is from genome assembly GCA_035945995.1 of bacterium. Taxonomy (NCBI): domain Bacteria; species bacterium. Next base: position 22,706 of record DASYZR010000158.1, on the reverse strand, counting down.
CGAGGATGAGGAGATCGATCCTCAGGTCGGCGTCCGCAAGGCGCGCAAGCTCATCGAGGCCGACCGCGTGGACTTCCTCACCGGGATCGTCGCCACGCCCACCGCGTACGCGATCCGGGACATGGTGCACAGCAGCAAGACGATCCTCGTCGTGAGCAACGCCGGTGGCAATCTGTTGACGCGCGCGCGGCGGAGTCCGTACATCTTCCGAGTCTCGTTCACATCGTGGCAGGTGAGCGCGCCGTTCGGCAAATGGTTCTACGACAACGTCGCCCGGGCCGCGGTGCTGACCGCGGCGAACTACGGCTTCGGCACCGAGTCCCTCGCGGCGTTCAAGGAGACGTTCGTCCCGGCGGGCGGCCGGGTCGTCGGGGAGGTGCTCCCGCCGCTCAACAACACGGACTATGCGCCGTATATCGCGCAGGTGCAGAAACTCGGCGCGGAGGCGACCTACAATTTCTACAGCGGCAGCGATGCGGTGCGGTTTCTCCAGGCGGCGCAGCAGTACGGGTTGACCAAGACGAGCCGGACGACCGGGGCGGGGTTCATGGTGGAGCAAGACGTGCTCCCGGCCGAGGGCCCGGCGGCGCTCGGCATCTACAGCCCGCTCCATTGGGCGCTCACGCTGCAAAACCCCGAGAACCTCGCCTTCACCCGTGCGTACAAGGCGCGCTTCAAGCGCGATGCCAGCGTGTTCGCGATGCAGGGCTACGACGCGGCGCGCGTGATCGTCGAGGGACTCAACCGCACCGGCGGCACGACCGCGGACAAGGATCGGCTCATCGAGGCGATGGCCGGGGTCCGGTTCGCGAGCCCGCGGGGCCAGTTCGAGTTCGACCCGAACACGCACAACGTGATCCAGAACGTCTACGTCCGGCAGGTCCGGCAGGTCGGCCGGGACATCGCGAACGTCGCGTTCGTCAACCTCGGCCGGATCGCCGACCCGGGCAAGTAAGGGCCCGCCCGGTCCGATGGCGCACCGCGTGACGCCGGCGGCGGCACGCGTCCGGCCGCAGGACGCGGCCCCGTGACGTTCTACCTCCTGCAGGCGCTGAACGGGTGCGCCTACGGCATGCTGCTGTTTCTGCTGGCGGCAGGCCTCTCCTTGATTTTCGGACTCATGGAGGTCGTGAACCTCGCCCACGGCGGCTTCTACCTGCTCGGCGCGTACCTGGGCCTCTCGATCGTGCGGTGGACCGGCTCGTTCTGGCTCGCACTCGCGCTGGCACCGCTCCTGACCGCCGGCGCCGGGTTCCTGCTCGAGTGGCCCTTTCTACGCCCGCTGTACCGGCGCACGCGTCTCGATCAGATCCTGCTCACGTTTGGTTTCGCGTTCGTCCTCACCGACGTCACGCGCTGGCTGTGGGGGGCCGACGTTCAATCCCTGCCCGCGCCCCGCGGTCTGGATCAGTCGGTCGTCGTCCTGGGCACGCTGTTCCCGGTCTATCGTCTGTTCGTCATCGGCGCCGGCGCCGCGCTCGGCCTGGGCCTCTGGCTCGGCCTCGTCCGATCGCGCCTGGGCGCGATCGTTCGGGCCGGCGTGGCGAATCGGGAAATGACCCAGGCGCTCGGGATCGACATCGCGGCGGTGTTCACAGGCGTATTTGCCTTCGGCACCGGGCTGGCCGGACTGGCCGGCGTAGCGGCCGCCCCCATCCTGGGCGTATTCCCCGGCGTCGATTTCGAGACGCTCATCGTGACGCTCATCGTGGTCGTCGTCGGCGGACTGGGCACCTTCAGCGGCGCGTTCTGGGGCGCCCTGCTCATCGGCGAGGCCGAGACGTTTGGAAAGGTGCTCGTGCCCCAGGCCGCGCTCGTCGTCATCTACCTCGTGATGGCGGCGGTCCTGCTCGCACGACCCTCCGGCCTCTTTGGAGGACGGGCGCGATGACCCGCGCGCACGGCGCGCCCGCGTTCCTCCGCGGGCCCGGCCGGCGAATCGCATGGACCGTGATCGCGCTGGCGCTCGTGCTCTTGCCGTTGACGGGCTCGCGATTCGCCGCGACCACGGTGACCGAGATTCTCGTTTTTGCCACCTTCGCGATGAGCCTTGACCTGCTCGTCGGCTACACGGGGCTCGTGTCGCTGGGCCACGCCGCGTTCTTCGGCGTGGCGGCCTACACCGTCGCCCTCCTCAGCACGCACGGGATCGTCGCGCTGGCCGCGACGCTGCCGGCCGGGATTGTTGCCGGCACGGCCGCCGCCGCGATCATCGGCGTGTTCGCGTTGAGGGCCGCCGGCGTCTATTTCCTCATGCTCACGCTGGCGTTCGCGCAGATGGCCTTCGCCGTGGCCCACGAATGGGCCGGTGTGACCGGCGGGACCAACGGCCTGTCTGGCATTCCACGGCCGGCGGTGCCCGGCGTCGACCTCGGCGGCGTCGTGCCTTTCTACTACTTCGTCCTGCTGCTCGCGGGGCTGACGGCCGCCGCGCTGGGGCGGATCACGGCGTCTCCATTCGGCGCGGCGCTCGCCGGCGTGCGTGAGAATGAAGGCCGGATGCGCGCGATGGGATACGATACCTTCCGGCTCAAATTCGTCGCCTTCGTCATCGCAGGCTCGGCCGCGGCGCTGAGCGGCGCGCTGTATGCGTATTACAACGGCTTCGTCTCGCCGGATGTCTTGTACTGGACGACCTCTGGGCAGGTGCTCGTGATGGTGCTGCTCGGCGGTGCCGGCACGCTCGCCGGGCCCGCCGCCGGAGCCGCCGCGGTCCTGCTCCTGCAAAATCTGGCCAGTTCGTATACGGAGCGCTGGACGCTGATCCTCGGCGCCGCGTTCATTCTCGTCGTGCTGGCGGCACCGAGCGGTCTGGCCGGCCTGTTGACGCGGCTCGGCGCGTCGCTACGCTGGCTTCCTATCGCCGATCCGGGGGCCGGGACCCTCCCGCCGGCCTCATCGTCTGAAGGCACGGCGCCGTAGGGCCCGTGGACGCGATCCTCTCGATCGAGCATGTGACGCGCCGGTTCGGCGGTTTGGTAGCCCTTCGCGACGTATCGTGGTCCGTCACGGCCGGCGAGTGCCACGCGATCATCGGTCCCAACGGCGCCGGCAAGACAACGCTCTTCAACGTGGTGAGCGGCGAACTCACGCCGACGTCCGGCCGCGTGAACCTGCTCGGCCAGCCGGTCACCGGCCTCCAGACGCACGAGATCGCCCGGAGAGGCCTCACGCGCACGTTCCAGCGCAACAATCTGCTGTTCAGCCTGACCACGCTGGAGAACGTGCGCCTCGCCGTCCAGGCCCACACGGCCGCAACGCGGCGGCTGCTCACGCCTGTCCACCGGCTGCCGGACCTTGAGGAGCACGCTCGAGCGCTGCTCGATCGGATGGACCTTGCGGATCGCGCCGCGGTGCCGGCGCGCATCCTTTCGTATGGGGAGCAGCGGCAGCTCGAGGTGGCAATTGCGCTGGCCGGACGTCCGCGCGTCCTCCTCCTTGACGAGCCGACGTCGGGAATGTCGCCGGCGGAAACCACCCGCATGACGGCTCTGCTGGACCGCGTCGGACGCGGGCAGACGGTGGTCATCATCGAGCACGACATGGACGTTGTGTTCGCGCTCGCGGACCGGATCACGGTCCTGCACCTCGGCGAAGTGATCGCCTGCGGGACCCCCGAAACGGTGCGGGCCGATCCGCGGGTCCAGGAAGTCTATCTCGGGACCGGGGAGGGCCTCGACGTATGACACCCCCGGGCGGAGGCGCGTCAGGCATTCCGCCTGCGCCGCTCCTCGATCTCGAGGCGGTACACACGTACTACGGCGAGTCCCACGTGCTGCAAGGCGTGACCCTGCACGTGGAGGCCGGCCGCATAACGTGCCTCGTCGGCCGCAACGGCGCGGGAAAGACAACGACTGTGCGAACGGTAATGGGGTTCACTCCCCCGCGCGGCGGCCGGATCGCGTACGATGGCCGGCCGATCACCGGCACGCCACCGCACCGCGTGGCCCGGCTTGGAATCGCACTTGTGCCCCAGGGACGGGGCATCTTCGCCGACCTCACGGTGCGGCAGCACCTCACGCTCGCGGATCGCCCGGGCGGATGGTCCGTGGACAGGGCGTGTGCGCGGTTCCCGATCCTCCAGGAGCGGGGGCAACAGCCGGCCGGGCTGCTCTCGGGCGGCGAGCAGCAGATGCTCGCGATTGCGCGCGCGCTGGTGATGGGCCCGCGACTCGTCATTCTGGACGAACCGAGCGACGGCCTCGCGCCGCTGTTTGTCGCGAAGGTCCGGGATATTCTCCTGGACATGCGCACAGAGGGCCTGGGCGTGCTCCTCGTCGAGCAGAACCTCGCGCTCGCCCACGCCGTGGCCGACCGTCTGTACGTTCTCAACAAGGGACGCGTGGTGTTCGAAGGCACGCCCGCGGATCTCGACGGCGCGCCCGACGTGCGGGCGCGGTTCCTGGGTGTTTAAGGCCGCCGGCCTCTAAGGATCACGGGACTAGGACCAGCGGCGCTCGTCGACGAGGATGCGCTCCGCGCCGGCTAAAGCGCCCGGTGCCACGAACTCAACCTCGGACCGCAGACGCGTGGCGTCCTGAACCGAAGCCTGCACCCGTTGAGCGAGCGCGTCATCGGAACGTGCCGCTTCCAGCCGGGCGATGAGCTCGTCCACGTGGCCGCTGCGGCGTACGACGAACTGGTATCGCGCCACCTCCGGGTGGCCCGCCATCGCCGACTTGAGCGTGGAGGGATGGACAAACAGCCCCCGCACCTTGACCGCGTCACCGGTCCGCCCGAGGATGCCACGCAGGCGCGGCGCGGTCCGGCCGCAGCGGCAGGGACCGCCGGCATAGACGGACAGATCGCCGGTGGCCAGGCGCAGCAGCGGGTACGTCGGATCGAGCACCGTGATCACGACCTCGCCCGGGTCGCCGGCGCCCACCGGTGCCTGGGTCTCCGGATCGACGAGTTCCACGAGGCAGCGATCGCCGACGTGCAGCCCGTTCGTGCAGGGACATTCGTAGGCGATGATCCCCGCGTCGGCGGTGGCGTAGGCCTGCTGCGTGCGCACCCCGCGCGAGGCGAACCGCCGCCGTAGCGAGTCCGGCAGCGGCTCCGCGGAGACGAGCGCCACCTCCGGCGCAAGGGTGATGCCCAATTCGTCGGCCTTTCCCAACAACGTCGCGAAGAAACTCGGCGTGCCGGTGTATCCCGTGGCGCGCAGATGCGCCGCGGCGCGGCACTGGATCTCCGCATTGCCCGTGCCGCCCGGAATCACGACCGCGCCCAGCGCGAGCAGCCCGCCCTCCATGATGGAGCCGGCCGGCGTCAGATGGTAGGAGAAGGAGTTCAGGACCACGTCGCCCGCGCGGATCCCGGCCGCGTGCAAAGCCGGCGCGCAGGCCCAGGGGTCCGGCGCCGGGCCTTCCGGCTCGTAGATCGGTCCCGGCGAGGCGAAGAGTTTGCGCACCCGCTCCCGGGCCGCCCATCCGGCGAGCGGCGGGGCGTTCGCCTGGTGCGCCGGCAGGGCCTCCTTCCGGAGCAAGGGGACCTGGCGCAGCCGCTCGAGTGTGGGTGTTCCATCGAGGAGTCCCGCCTGCTGGGCCGCCTGCCGCGCGGCCGGCGCGGACGTCTCTGCGAGCACCTCGCCCAGCCGCCGGAGCTGGCGGGCCAGGCGGACATCGGACGGGTCGGCTTCGTCGGGCGAGTAGAGCGAATCCGCGCGCATCAGGAGAGCCATCGCTTGCGGCGCCGGTAGTGCTTCACCTCGCGGTAGCTGCGCCGCCGTCCCGCCCCGGAGAGGCCCAGATAGAACTCTTTGATGTCCTCGTTGTCCCTAAGGGACGCCGCCGTGCCGTCCAGGGCAATGCGGCCGTTCTCGAGCACGTAGCCGTACTCGACGATCTCGAGCGCGCGCGCCGCGTTCTGCTCCGCGAGCAGGATCGCCACGTGCTCCTCGCGGTTGAGCCGGAGGATGATGTCGAAAATTTCCGCGACGAGCAGCGGCGCAAGGCCCATCGACGGCTCGTCCAGCAGCATAAGGCGCGGCCGCGCCATGAGCGCGCGGCCGATCGCCAGCATCTGCTGCTCCCCGCCGGAAGTATAGCCGGCCCGCACGCGGCGCCGCTCCGCAAGGCGCGGGAAGTAGCGGTAGACGGTCTCGAGATCTCGGCGCACGCCCGCCGCGTCACGACGGACGTAGGCGCCGGTCAGCAGGTTTTCCTCGACGGTCAGGTGTTCGAACGGCCGGCGGCCCTCCATCACCTGCACCACACCGCGCCGCACGATGTCCGCCGGATCGCACGTGTCGAGGCGGCCGCCGGCAAACTCGATGGTGCCGCGCGTCACCGCCCCGCGTTCCACGCGGACGAGATTCGAGATCGCCTTCAGGGTCGTGCTCTTACCGGCGCCGTTGGCCCCGAGGAGGGCGACGATGCCCCCCTCGGGGACCGCGATCGAGACGCCCTTGAGCACGAGGATCACACGGTCGTAAACGACCTCGATGTTGTTGACGTCGAGGAGCGGCGCGGCGGACACGTCGAGCGTGGGACCCGCCTACCGCTTCTGCTGGCGGTAGTCGGCCGCCGACTTCGCGATCTGCGCCCGCACCAGATCGCTGTACGGCTGCCAGAGCCCCGGAATGCGCACCCACGCCTTGCCGTCCCACCGCTGGAAGTACGCGCTCGAGACGCCGCCGTGATCGTCCGGCGTGGTCTGAACCGGCGGGATCAGCCCCGTGAGCCCGAGTTGGTGCAGCCGGGTCTCGGTGAAGTTCAGGTGCTCCAGTCCCCAGCGGACCTTCTCGCCGGTGACGGGCAGGCCGAACTGTTTGATCCCGTTGTGGACGGCTTCCGCGAAGATCGCGGCTTCGATCACGCCGCGGTTGTAGTACACGGTGCCGACGCGCGCCTCGTCGATGTTGCCCTTGCCGTCCTTGTAGACGGTCGCGAGGATGGTCTGGATCACCGGGAAGTTCCGCCCGACGCCGGTGAAGTTCGAAGTGACGTACCCCTTGGACAGGTCGGCGGCCGGCCGGACGTCTTCCTCGGATCCGCACCACCACACGCCCATGAACTTCTCGATCGGGAACGCGACCTGGCGCATCGCCGTGAACGGCACGGTGCACGACTGGCCGAAGTTCCACTGGATGACGTAGTCCGCGCGGAACCGCCGGGCTATGTCGACCCACGCCGGCGTCTGCTCGAGCCCCGGCGCGGGCAGCGGGAAGTTCCGGAACTCGAAGCCGAACTTCGTCGCGAGGTCCTGGAACATCGGGATCGGCTCCCGTCCGTATGGGATGTCGAGGTGGAGGAGAGCGATCCGCTTGCCTTTGAGGTTGCTCTCGCCGCCGACGGATGCGGCAATGTACCGGATGAAACTGGACGCCTGGCTCCAGTAGTTGCCGAGCACCGGGAAGATCCACGGGAAGGTCTTGCCGTCGGTGGCGTCCGACCGTCCGTAGCCGAGCGTGATCATCGGGACCTTGTCCTTGATCGTCCGGTCGACGAGCGCGTACGTGATCCCGGTGCTCGCGGGCCAGACGGCCACCATGTCCTTCTTCGTGCGCTCGTAGCACTCGACGCCGCGGGCGGTGTCGTAGGCGTCTTCGCACTCGCTCCACTGAATCTTCAATCCGTCGAGCCCGCCCTTGGAGTTCAACAGCGCAAAGTAATCCTCGCGCCCGCCGGCGAAGCCGCTGCCCCCTGCCGCGTACGGACCGGTCCGGTAGATCGGCATCGGAACGTTGAGCACGCCGCCCGATGAGGCACCCGGCGCCGGTCCGGACGCCATGAGCAGGGCCAGCATGGCCGCGAGACTTGCCATTGCGGAGACATTCCACAGACGACGCGTCCTCATCGAGATCCCTCCCTGCCCGCCGACTTCGCGGCGGGCCATCATGAAATTTAGGCCGGACCGAATTCCCGACCGGCAAGCATGCGATGAGAGCGAGATGTCGTGCCCGAGCACCATACGGCCTGCGGCGTCAGTACGGGAACGGCCACAGCCGCAGGTAGTCCTTGATCGTCTTCCACAGCCGTGCGAGCCCGAGCGGTTCGAGCACGAGAAACAAGATGATCGCCGTGCCGAAGATTACGTCTTCGACGCTCGAGATGAGACCGCTCAGCGCCGGCCCGCCGCTCAGGGCGCCGATCCGGTGGACGGTGACGCTGACCAGGATGGGCAGCAGCGTGACGAAGCCGGCGCCGAGGAACGAGCCGACGACGCTGCCCATGCCGCCGATAATGACCATGCCGAGGATCCGCACCGACCCGACCAGGTCGAACTCTTCGATGTTGGCGGAGCCGTACCAGCAGAACACCACCAGCGCGCCCGCCACGCCGGCGTAGAAGGCGCTGACGACGAACGCCAGCACCTTGTAGGGTAGGAGGCGAATGCCGATGATCTGCGCGGCGATATCCCGGTCGCGGATCGCCATCCACGCGCGGCCAATCCGGCTGCGCGCGAGGTTCATCCCGAACGTCGTGAGCAGGGCGACGGTGGCGAGCGCCAGATAATACTGTCTGAGCGCCGTGTCGAGCACGAGGCTGCCCACGCGGACCGCCGGGGTGTTGATCGTGGCGAACACGCCGCCGCTGATCCACCGTACGTGCTGGATCGTCCACGTGATGAGAAACTGCGCGGCGAGCGTGGCCACCGCGAGGTAGAATCCCTTGATCCGCAGCGACGGCGTGCCGGCGACGGCGCCGGTGGCCGCGGCGACGAGGCCCGCCCCGAGGAGCGCGAGCGGCAGCGGCACCGCGTATCGGCCGTAGAGAATCACGCCGGTATAGGCGCCCACCGCCATGAACGCGGACTGCCCGAGCGACAACTGGCCGGCGTAGCCGGTCAGGAAGTTCAAGCCGAGGGCGGCGAGCGAGAAGACGAGAAACGGAATCAGGATGCCGCGCAGCCAGTACGTGCCGAGCAGCGGCGGCAGGAGCACCGCGGCTAGGACGAGCGCCGCCGTGCCGAGACGGTCCGCCCGCAGCGGAAACAGCACGGTGTCCTTGGCGTAGGATGTCCGGTAGACTCCGCACTCCCGGTAGAGCATGCCGTCCCCCCGCTAGACGCGCTCGATGACCGGACGCCCGAACAGTCCGTATGGCCGCACCATCAGAAAGACGAGAGCCACGAGATAGGGGAAGATCTCCTGCACGCCGCCCCCGACCAGGGGCCCGATGAAGCCTTCCGCCAGGCTCTCCGTCGCGCCGACGATCAGACCGCCGACGATCGCGCCCGGGATGCTGTCGATACCGCCAATGATGAGCACCGGCAGCGCCTTGAAGGCAATCAGGGAGACGGCGAACCCGACGCCGATGCGGTTCCCCCACAGGATTCCCGCGGCGATGGCGACGAGCCCGGAGAGCGTCCACGCGACCACCCACACCTGGCGCAGGGCGATGCCGACCGACATGGCCGCTTCGTGGTCGTCGGCGACGGCGCGCAGGCCCAGCCCGAGCTTGGTCCGCTGAAAGAACCAGATGAGCGCGGCGACGATGACCGTCACCGCGCCGGCAGCGAACAGGTCCACGCGATTGACGAGAATGCCGGCGGCCTGGATCGGCTCCGCGGCGATCCCGAGCGAGAGCCGCCGCGGCTCGGTGCCCCAGAGGGCCTGCGCGAGGCCCCCGAGCGCGAACGTGACGCCGAGCGTGGACATGGCGAGCGCCAGCGGCGGCCGGCCCGCGAGCGGCCGGAGCGCGAACCGCTCGACCGCGATCGCGAGCGCCACCATCAACGCTACGACGAAGAGGAGGCTGAGCGGCCAGCCGAGACGCGGCAGGACGCTCACCAGCGCGAGGGCGGCGAAGAACGTCATCGCACCCTGGGCGAAGTTGAACACGTCCGACGCCTTGTAGATGAGGACGAATCCCAGCGCGACCATGGCGTAGAGCACGCCGACGAGCAGGCCGCTCACGAGCAGTTCGAGGCCGTAGCTCAGATCCGCCGGCACGGCTAGGTCGCTGTCCCGTCCCGCCCCGCGAAGACGGGGTCGAGGGTGTGGATCCGCAGCGAGCGCGAGACCTCCGCCTCGCGGCCGTCGTCGTAGCGGACGGCCGCGCGCACCGCGATCTCCGCCGCGGCGGGGTCGTACAGGGCCTCGATGATCGGCGCGTACTTCTCCGCGACGAACCGCCGGCGTACTTTGCGGGTGCGGGTGATCTCGGCGTCGTCCGGATCCAGCTCCTTATGGAGGACGACAAAGCGCCGCACGCGGAGCGCGGGCGCCAGCAGCGCGTTGACGCGCCGGATCTCGTCCGCGACGAGGTCCGAGACGCGGGGGTTCTGGGCGAGGTCGGTGTACCCCGAGTAGGTCACCCGACGCCGCTGGGCCCAGTTGCCGACGACCTCGGGGTCGATGTTGATCATCGCGGCGACGTAAGGCCGCGCGTGTCCAACCGCCACCGCTTCTTTAATGTAGGGACTGAACTTCAACTTGTTCTCGACGTACTGCGGCGCGAACACCGTGCCGTCCTCGAGGTGCGAGACATCCTTGGCCCGGTCGAGGATCACGAGGTGGCCGTCCGGATCGAGCAGGCCCGCGTCGCCGGTCCTGAGCCAGCCGTCGCGCAGCGCCTCGGCCGTCGCCGCGGGGTCATGAAAGTACCCGGAGAACAGGCCCGGGGAGGCGATGAGGATTTCCCCGCGTTCGTCGATGCGGAGCTGCACGCCGGGAATCGGCGGGCCCACCGTGTCCGGCTTGACCTGGTCGCCGGGCTGGACGGTCGCCGGCGTGCTGCATTCAGTCATCCCGTAGAGCTGCGTGAGATTCACCCCGATGCCCCGGAAGAACTCGAGCACCTCCGGGGCGATGGGCGCGCCGCCGGTGATGGCCACTCGAATGCGGCGCAGGCCGAGTTGATCGCGGAGGGCCGCGAACACGAGCGGCTCGCCGACGGCGCGGCGCACCCAGTCGGCCGCCGTGGGGCTGCCGCCCTGCAGGGTCCGGCGGGCCGCCAGCATCGCCGCGGCGACGAGCCGGCGGGTGACTCCGCGCTTGAGCCAGTCGGCGTCCTCGATCTTGACCTGGCACTGGGCCAGCAGGCTCTCCCAGATACGCGGGGGCGCAAACGTCACAGTCGGGCCGATCTCACGGAAGTCCGCGCGGACGGTCTCCGCGCTCTCCGGGCAGTTGACTGCTGCGCCGCTCAGCAGCCCGACAACCACCGAGAAGAACGTGTCGCCGACCCAGGCCATCGGCAGGTACGCCAGCATCTCGTCGGCGGGTCCGACCGGAACCACCTGGAGGAAGCTCCGGCCGGTGGCGATGAGCGCCCGGTGCGAGAGCATCACGCCCTTGGACGCCCCGGTGGTCCCGGACGTGTAGCTGATCAGCGCGACGTCTTCGGGGCCGATGCCTTCGACGAGCGCGCGAAACGCCGAGAGGCCGCCGCCGTCGCCCTCTCGGCCGAGGGCGAGGACGCCGTCGAGACTCCGGAGGCCCGGTTCGGCATAGTGGCGCAGGCCTTTCGGATCTTCGTAGAGCACGTGCTCGACGGCCTGGAGCTGCCCGCGCACTGCCAGGATCTTGTCGACCTGTTCCTGGTCTTCAGCCACGACGATCCGCGCGCCGGCATGCGCGATCGCGTATTGGAGCTCGCCAGCCGTCGCATCCTGGTAGACTGGGACAGGCATCCCGCCCAGCGCCTGCGCGGCGAGCAGCGCCCAGTAGAGTTCCGGCCGGTTGTCCCCGACGAGGGCGAGCCGGTCCCCGCGCCCGAAGCCGAGCCGCGCGAGCCCCTTCGCGAGCGCGTGGACGCACTCGAGAGTCTGCGCCCACGTGTAGGATTGCCAGATCCCGTACTCCTTCTCACGCATGGCGACCCGCGTGCCGCGAGTTTCCGCTTGGGCAAGGAGTACCGCGGGCAGCGTGGCGGCCGTCATCTCACGGCGCCGGCCGCAGGCGCCACCGGCGCCTCCCCGAGGTAGGCGCGCAGCACGTCGGTGTTGGTGCGGATCTGATCCGGCGCGCCTTCGGCGATCTTCCGGCCGTGGTCCAGCACGACGACGCGGTGCGAGATGTCCATCACCACGCCCATGTCGTGCTCGATCAACACGATCGCCGGCGTCCACTCGTCGCTGATGTCGAGAATGAATCGGACCATGTCCTCTTTCTCTTCGCGGTTCATCCCGGTCATCGGCTCGTCCAGCAGCAGGACGGTCGGCCCAGCCGCGAGCGCCCGTCCGAGGTCCACGCGCTTGCGCAGGCCGTATGGCAGCGTCCCCGCGGGTGATCTCCGGATGTGCGAGATCTCGAGAAAGTCGATGATGCGCTCGGCGGTTTCGCGGTGCCGGAGCTCCTCCCGCTCGCCCCACCCCCAGTAGATGCCGGAGGCCAGGATGCCGGCGCGCATGTGGATGTGCCGTCCTACCAGGATGTTCTCGAGGACGGTCATCCCGCCGAACAGCAAGACGTTTTGGAACGTCCGGGCGACGCCGCGGCGGGCGACCTCATCGGGAGACCTGCCGGTGATCTCGCGGCCGTCGAGGAAGACCCGGCCCGCCGCCGGACGGTAGACCCCGCTGATCGTGTTGATCAGCGTCGTCTTCCCGGCGCCGTTCGGACCGATGAGGGCGAGGATCTCGCCGCCGCGAACGTCGACAGTGACTCCCGAGAGGGCCGTCACGCCGCCGAATCGGACGAGCACGTCCTCCGCTCGAAGCCTCGGACCGCGGTCCCCGCTGAGCATCATGGCTCCGGGTGAAGTGTGTCGCACCGCGTTCGCCGGACCAAGGAGGGACTCCTGCGCTGGGCGCAACTCGTTGCAAGATCGCACGACCGCCCGCCTGTTTCCAGGGTCGCCGCGATGAAGCCCACAAAGCCTTGCAAATTAGGGCCGGGCGCCGGTTCTTGCCGTTGGGGAGTGCACCGGAGTGCGTGGCTGGGGGAGGAGGATTCGAACCCCCGCTAACGGGTCCAGAGCCCGTCGTCCTACCGCTAGACGATCCCCCAGCGCGACCGTAGCAAATTATACCACGCGTGCCCCCGCGGCCGGCGGCGCCGCTAGGTCTCCGCGGTAGTCGGGTCGATCATCGTCGCGACCGCGGACACCCGGTTCGCGGGGAAACCGCCCTGGCGGGCATGCTCGCGAACCATCTCCTCGTTCGGCGCGATGTACACGCAGTAGATCTTGTCGTCGGTCACATAGCTCTGGACCCACTGTATCTGCGGGCCCATCTTGCCGAGCACGCCGCACGACTTTTGTGAGATGCCGCGCAGTTCGGCGGGGGACAGCTTCCCGGCGTTCGGAATCTCGCGCTCGATCACATACTTCGGCATATGACCCTCCTCGGGCGATTTGGTACGTGCGCGGACGGCAGGTCGCACAGGACTGGTTCGACTTTTTCGACGCCGGTTACTGCGCTCCACCTCCGCACGCCGCGGTCTCATCGGCGAGCCGCATCGCGCGCTCGAGACGGGCGAGAACGCGGTCCTTACCGAGCACCTCGATGAGCTCGAAGAGCCCCGGCCCGACCGTCTTCCCGGTGAGCGCCACGCGCAGCGGATGGATCACGTCTTTGCTCTCGACTCCCAGCGCCGCCGCGGTGTCACGGACCGCCTGCTCGATCCCGCCGAGGTTGAAGGGCGCCACTCGGGCCAGCGCGTCGCGCAGGCGGCCGAGCATCGCGACCGTCGCGGCGCCGTGGAATTGCTTGCGCACGGCCTGCGGATCGTAGGCAACTTCCTCCGTGAAGAAGAAATCGCCGTAGGTCAGCAGGTCCTTCGGCAGCCGGAGCCGCTCCCCCATGATCTCGACGACCCGGGCGACGTACGCCCGCCGCTCCGGCCCGCCTGCCCCCGACGGGGACGCCTCTGGCTCACGCCGTAGGCCCAGGCCGTCGAACAGGCCGGCCTGCCGGAGCGCGTCGACGACCAGATCCACGACGCGCTCGGGGGTGCGCCGCAGCGCCTGGTGGAGGTACACGCCGTTCATCCAGGTCAGTTTTTGGGCGTCGAACACGGCCCCACTCTTGCCGACGTCCTCGATGCGGAACCTCGCGATCATCTCCTCGACGCTGAAGATCTCGCGGCCGTCTTCGGGGTACCAGCCCATGAGGGCGAAGAAGTTCACCAGCGCCTCGGGCAGGTAGCCCTGTGCCTTGTACTCGCGCACCGCCGTGTCGCCGTGGCGTTTGCTCAGCTTTTTGCGGTCGACGCCTAGGAGCGACGGGAAGTGCGCGACCCGCGGCTGGTCCCACCCGAACGCCTCGTACATGAGGAACTGGCGCGGGGTGTTGGAGAGATGCTCGGCGCCGCGCGTGATGTGCGTGATACGCATCGCGTGGTCGTCGACAACGTTGGCGAAGTTGTAGAGCGGCGTGCCGTCCGAGCGCTGGATGATGAAGTCGTCGAGGTCTTCGGCGGCAAACTCGACACGGCCCAGCACGAGGTCGTCCACGAGGAGCGGCCCGTGCAGGGACGGGACGCGAAAGCGCAGCGTCGCCCGGCGTCCCGCCGCCTCCATCTCCGCGCGCCCGGCGGCGGTCAGTTCACGGCAGCGCCCCGAATACCGGTACGGACGGCGCTCCGCGGCCGCCCGGCGGCGCTCCGCCTCCAACTCCTCCGGTAGGCAGTAGCACGGATAGGCCGCCCCCAGGACGACGAGAGTGCCGGCGTGCTCCCGATACAGCTCCGCGCGCTCGGTCTGCCGGTAGGGCCCGACCGGGCCGCCGACATCGGGACCCTCGTCCCAGGTGATTCCGAGCCACCGCAAATCCTCGAGGATCGCGGCCTCGAAGGCTTCCGTCGAGCGGCTGCGGTCCGTGTCCTCGATGCGGAGCACAAACTGCCCGCCCTCGTGGCGGGTGAACAGCCAGGTGAAAAACGCCATCCAGGCGCCGCCGACGTGCAGGTAACCGGTCGGGCTGGGGGCATACCGGGTGCGGACGGCCATGACTCAAAGGTAGCAAAGCCGCGATACCGGCGCAAACGCAGCGGCGCGGGGCCGGTGGGGGCTAGGTGAAGAGCGTGCTGACCGACTCGTTCCGGTGGATGCTGCGCATCGCCTGGGCAAGCAGCGGCGCGGCGGAGAGCACGCGCAGCCGTGGCACCCGCCCATCGATGGCGAGCGGGATGCTGTTCGTCACCGCCACTTCCCGGACGTCCGGCCGCGCGAGCGCCCCCGTCACGCCCTCCACGAACACCGGGTGGGTCGCGCACACGTAGGCCTCCGGCCGGGCCCCGGCGGCGACGAGCGCATCGAGGGCCGAGCGAATCGTGCCGCCGGTGGTAATCATCCGGTCGATCAGGATCGGCACGCAGTCCTCCACGTCGCCTACGACCTGCACGACCTGCTTCACGTCCGACACGCGGCGCTGGAACACAACGGCGAGCGGCAGGTGCAGCCGCTCCGCGAGCCGGTGCGCGCTCTTGACCGCGCCGTCGTCCGGCGCCACCACGATGCCCCGCGCCAGATCGTGCTCCCGGAGGTACTCGGCGAAGAGCGGCAGCCCCCGCAGGTGGTCGACCGGAATGCTGAAGAAGCCTTCGATCTGGTCGGCGTCGAGGTCGAGCGCGAGCACGCGGTGCACGCCGGCGGCCTGCAGCAGATCCGCCACAAGGCGCCCGGTGATCGGCTCGCGCGGACCGTGCTTCTTGTCCTGCCGCGCGTACCCGTAGTACGGGATGACCGCGGTGATCCGTCCGGCCGACGCGCGCCGCAGCGCATCGACCATCACCAGCAGCTCCATCAGGTTTTCGTTGACCGGCGGACACGTCGGCTGGATGACGAACGCGTCCGCGCCGCGGACGCTCTCCTCGAAACGGGCGTAGATCTCCCCGTCTTCGAACCGGCGCACGGTCACGCGGCCCAGGGGAAACCCGAGCTCGGCGGCGATCTCTTCGCCGAGGGCCCGGTTGGCCGTGCCGCAGAACACCTTCATCTCGCGCTCGGCGGCGGGTGTCCATCCAGGCGCGCGACGCGAGAGCGGTGAGCCGGCCTCAGCGGGCTTGTACCAGGAAGCGAATCGCGGTCCGCTCTTCCCCGTCAATCTCCACCTTCGTGAACGCCGGGATGGCGATGAGATCGATGCCGTTCGGCGCGACGAAGCCCCGGGTGATGGCGATGGCCTTGACGGCTTGGTTGACCGCGCCGGCGCCCACCGCCTGGAGTTCCACAGCGCCGCGCTCGCGCAGCACGGCCGCGAGCGCGCCGGCGACGGCCTTGGGCTTCGAGTCGGCGGAGACTCTGAGGACTTCCCCCATCGCGCGTCCTGCCCTCCAGGCCTGCCGCGGCCGGTTGGCCGGACGACCCCATTTCCATCACCCGCGACACAACTCCTGCCCCGTCTCGTGCGGGACCTCCGGCCGCGGGTGTGCTAGTGTTAGCGCCTCCGTCCGCCGCTCGCTCCCCGCGCCCGCTGGGCAACGGTCAACGCCATGAAGTGCGGGATGCTCAGCTGCCGGCCGAGGCGCCGCGGCTCGCGCGCCAGCCGGTAGAGCCATTCGAGGCCGAGCGTCTGCATCGCGCGCGGCGCCCGGTGCGCATGGCCGGCCCAGACATCGAGCGAACCGCCGATGCCCATCGCCACCGGCACGCCAAGCGCCGGGAGGTGCCGCGCCAGCCACCGTTCCTGCCGCGGCATGCCGAGCCCGGCCAGCAGGAGTGCGGGCCCGGTCGTCCGGATCGTCTCGACGACGCGCGCCTCCTGCTCCCGGCCGAAGTAGCCGTGCCCGCAGCCGACGATCCACAGGCCCGGGTACCGCTCCCGGAGCCGCGCGGCCGCCTGCTCCGCGGTGCCCGGGCGCCCGCCGAGGAGATACACCGCCCAGCGGCGCCGCGCGGCCTCGGCCAGCAGCCGTTCTGCCAGCTCGATGCCGGGGACCCGCGCCGGGAGGGGCCGGCCGAGGTACCGCGAGGCCCAGACGACGCCGACGCCGTCGGCGACGACGAGGGCGGCCCCGGCGAGCACGGCGGCAAGATCGGCGGCCCGCCGCGCCGTCATGACAATCTCGGTGTTGGCCGTCACCGCGAGCGCCGGCGCTCCGTCTGCCACGAGGGACGCGACGCGCGCGACGGCGCCGTCGAGATCCACGGGGTCGAACCCGACGCCGAGAATGTCGATCCGGCGGGCCGAGGGGGCAGGCGCACCGGCCCGCGAGCCCGGCGCGGACTCGGTCATTCCAGTAACTCGAGGGCGAGCGCCGGGCTCAGCGCTGCGCGCTCGCGCAGCGCCGCCGCGACGCGCCGGAGGCGGTCGCGGCGGGCGGGCCGGTCCGCCGCCACCTCGGCGATCCTCGCCCCGAGCGCGCTGGGGTCCAGTCCCGCCGCTTGGAGGGGGGCGTCCTCCTGCAGTTCCGCGGCCAGCGCCGCCACTTTACGGTTGTAGGCCACGGGTACGATCGGCACACCCTGGAGGGCCGCAAAGATTAGGGCGTGCAGGCGCATCCCGACAAGGAGATCCAGCGTCCCGATCGCGGCCAGCATCTCTTGCGGTCTAAAGGCGTCCCGCACCACCACCGCACCGTCGAGCCGCGCGGCCACGACCTCCGCCGCCCGGACGTCCTCCGGCCGGTGCATCGGCAGCAGGATCCAGTGCGCGCCGAGCCGCGTCCCGGCCTCGCGGGCCGCAGCGGCAATCGCCTCGAGCACGCGTCCATCACCCCACGGCCGCACCGCCAGCCCGAACCGGAGGCCCTCCCCCCAACGGACGCACTCCCGCTCGACGGCCGGCGTCGGCTCCGGATCGAGCAGAAACGACGGATCGGCGCCGACGACGACGCGGGGCCGGCGCAGCCCCGACGCCGAGAGGACCTGTGCGGAGGCAGCGTCGCGGACCGTGATGAGATCCACTCCCTCCAGGACGCGCCGGATGCCGGCCCGCACCCACGGCCGTCGGGCGGGTTCGAACCCCTGCGCGTAGACCGCCGTCCTCCGGCACCATCGCCGGGCCGCCGCGAGCACGGTGAGATAGTACCAGGGGCTGCGCCAGCTCGTCGCGTCCTGAAAGAGGCTGCCGCCGCCGGAGAGGAACAGGTCGCAGCCGCGGAGCGCCGCCGCGATCGCGCCCGGGCGGGCGCGCGGCACGCCGGTCACCCCGTGCGCGCGGGCCGTGGCCTCGGGGGATGCCGACAGCACCAGGATGTCGAGGCCCGGCCGGCGCCGCCGCAGCTCCGCGACGGTCGCCGCGAGCACCGCCTCATCGCCCAGGTTGTCGAAGCCGTAGTAACCCGAGAGGACGAGCCGGGGCACCCAGGCCTACGTAATTTCCGGCACGCGGATCGCCCCGTGACGGCGGGCCGCGGGCTCGGCGTCTGGGGCCGCGGTCTCCGACGCCGGCACCGTGAGCCGCCACCACCGCCGGCTCCACAGCAGCACCCCGACCAGGACCGCGCCGATCAGCGAGCCGATGATCAGTGCAGAGACGGTCCGCTCGACGGTGTAGACGAGCGGCGTGTGGATGTGCGCAAAGGAGTCGATGAGCCCTGTCTGTCCGACGGCGCCCACCATCGCGGCGGGCAGCACCCAGCGCCGGGCGCCGAGCAGCGCCAGGGCGACGGCGAGCATCATCGCCGGGTGGCCGACCAGAAATTCCTTCGTCCGCGGACGCGCCACCAAGACCCGCTCGAGAACGGTGCGGGCCTTGATCTCGAGACCGCCGAGCGCCGGCAGGCCGGTGTTGCCGGTCCGGCCGAGCGCGAACAGCGCGGCGCCGCCGATGAGGATGAGCAGGATGCCGTACTCGAGCCGCAGCGGTTGCCGGAGCCACTCCCGTACCCGCGGCCATACCCCCTCGGGTCCGGCCTGCGCCGCCGCGACCGCCAGCCCGATGATCACGATCGGCACCACGATCGCGGCCTTGACGCCGAGGAACAACCGGATCTCCATCATGAAGGCCCATTCGCTCAGCAGCGCGCCCACCATCAACCCGCCCAACGCGGAGGCGGCGGAGACGGCCCACAGTTGCGCCACGCTCCGCGCGACCACACCGGCCCCGCCCGCCCGGACGGCCGGCCAAGTCTCGCGCCGCGCGCCCGGGACGAACCAAAGCATCGCCAGGACCGGGAACGCCAGCGCCGCCAGGAGCGCCAGCACTTCTCGCCACAGCGTGACGTGGTGGACCGCCATCGCTCCGAGCGTGATCGCCAACCCGGCGGCGACGCCGCCGTACAGCCATTGCGGCCGAACTTCGTACCCGAGCGCGGCGCCGGTTTCGGCGGCGGCCAGGGCCGCCGCGGCCAGAGCGCCGAGCGCCGCCAGGACGAACCACGGCGCCGGCGTGCCGAGGGAGGGCAGCGGCACCGCCTTGCCCATCTTGTAACCGCTGCGCGTCAACTCGTCGGCGATCGAGCCCACGTAGTCCAGGTTCGCCTGGATCGGATCCACGCCCGCCGACGTGGTGAGGAAGGGCCGGACATAGAGGATACGAACGTTTCGCTCGTGGGCCGCCAGCACGTACTTGTCGCGCGCCTGCTGCGGCGTGAGCGACGCCAGTTCTTGGGGCGTCAGGCTGAACACGCGGATGACGCGGGGCGCCGCCAGTACCGCGAGCTGCCCCTCGCCCTTTTGCCGCCGGCTCGACGAGAACGCCTCGATCTGCCCGAAGGCAAACCCGTGCGCCTTGATGGCGGCCGCCACATCGGGAACGAGGGCATCGTAGCCGAGGACCTGATCACGATCGAAGATCAGGGTGAAAGCCTGCCCGAACCGGACGAGCGACGCGAAGAGCGCGTCGAGCCCGCCCGGCGCGACTTCCCGAACGTTCCGCACGCGGACCTCCGCCGCGAGATGCGCCCGCCGCGCCGAGGCGACTTCGGCCGGCACCATCTCGAGCGAGAGATCCTCCAGGTCGCGGCCGCGGCCGGCGATTTCGAGCAGACCCGGACCGGCGAACGTCGCCGCCCCCGGGCCCCGCTGCAGCGCGATCCCGGCGCGGACCACGTCGAGGATCGGCGCCGTCCCCTGCACGTACGTGCTGTTCGCGTGCAGGCGGCCGGTGCGCGCCAGGGTCCCGAGCGGCCCGGTCAGGGTCTGCGCGCGCGCCTGATCGACCGCGTCGCTGCCGGCGGTGTAGGTGACAAGGCCGGCGTCCGCGAGCCGGCGCAGCGAGGCCGCGTATACGGTGACGCTGCGCACGCCCCGGCGGTACAGATCCGCGTACAGCGCGTCCCGGTCCACGCCCCGCAGCTCAGCAAGCGTCGCCCAATCGTCCCCATCCACGGTGATCTCGACGGTCCGATACGATCGCTCGACCGCGGCCCGCCCCGCGAGGAGCACACCCGATGCCGCGAGACCCGCCGCGACGCACGCGACGAGGACCGGCACCCGCCGCCAGACCTGCCGCCACATCGTCATCAGGGCGCCTGCCCCGCCGGCCCGCGGCCCGTCTCGGCCTGTAGCAGCACGACGCCGTTCCCGATCGCCACCCTCGTGAGCCGCAGATCGAACGGCAGACGGCCGACGTCGAGGACGGGGTTGATCGATGACGCCAGCCGGGTCACGACATCCGGCGGAACCGGCAGACCGCCCATCACCGTCACGCGGTCGACGACCAGATCGACATGCACGGCGTCGCGCACGACCAGATGCCCGGCGACCACCGCCGGAATGTCGGTTCCCAACACCGTGACCCTCCCGTCGAGGATCATCGTCCCCGGACTTAACCGCACCGTGACCGCCTTGACGGCGGGCTGGGCGCGCACGAGCCTCGCCAGATCATCCGCGGTGACCATGACGCGGGCGATGCCGGAGCCGATCGAGCGCACGGCGAGCACCCGGCGGCCGTAGAGGAGGCCCGGATCCACGTCGACCCGGGTCAGGATCGCATCGAACGCGGCGACGTCCAACTGCCCCACGCGGAGCGATCGCGCGGCCACGGACAGCACGCCGATATCCCCCCACCACAGCGCCGGCGCCGGCCATGACTTGACGGTCACCGTGATGTCGCCTGTGCCGAACGACCGGCCGAGCGCCACGCGGATCGCGGCGCCCGCCATCGAGGGGGCCGCGAGGTTCGCGGCGAGGGCCGCGGCGAGCACCGCGACGAGGCCGGACCACAGCACCCCAAGCCGGCGCCGCGTCTCGTCGGCGGGGTGTCGCACGGCAGCCGCCCTCCTGGCCGACACGCTCATGACGCCGGGGGGGCCGGCCGGACCTCGGCCGCGCCTGCCCCGCGCGAGTCGGGCGTCTCGGGAGACCGGCCGCGGCGCAGATACGCGTGGATGAAGGGATCGATCGCGCCGTCGAGCACGCCCTGCGTGTTGCCGACCTCGAGGCCGGTGCGGTGGTCCTTGACCAGGGTGTACGGCTGGAGCACGTACGAGCGGATCTGGTTGCCCCACGCGGCGTCCCGGTGCTCGCCGCGGATCGCGGAAATCTTCTCGAGGTGCTCCTTCTGCTGGGCTTCGAACAGCCGCGCCTGCAGCAGCTTCATCGCGGTGAGCTTGTTGGCGTGCTGCGACCGCTCGTTCTGGCACTGCACGACAATTCCGGTCGGCAGGTGCGTGATTCGCACCGCCGTCTCGACCTTGTTGACGTTCTGGCCGCCCGCCCCGCCCGAACGGTAGGTATCGATCCGCAATTCGTCGTCGCGAACCGTCACCTCTTCGGGCTCGACCTCCGGAATGACGTCGACGAGGGCGAACGACGTATGCCGGCGGTGCGCGGCGTCGAACGGAGAAATCCGCACGAGCCGGTGCACCCCCCGCTCCCCGCGCAAATAGCCGTAGGCGCTCGGCGCCGCGATGATGACGGTGGCGCTCTTCACCCCCGCCTCTTCGCCCGGGGACATGTCGACGACATCGGTCCGGTACCCGTGGGTTTCCGCCCACCGCAGGTACATGCGCAGGAGGATTTCCGCCCAATCCTGGGCCTCGGTCCCGCCGGCCCCCGCGTGAACCGACAGGATGGCGTTGCTGCCGTCATGCTCGCCCGACAGCAGCGTCGCCAGTTCGACGCGGTCAAGGGCCTCGCCGACCACGCGGCTCTCCCGCTCGACGTCCGCCAGCACGCTGTCGTCCGCGCCGGCGAGGGTCACGAGCTCGGCGAGGTCGGCAATCTCCCGGTCCAGGCGGCTGAGGTCGTCCAGTTGCTCTCGCAGGCGCGCGACCTGCTGGGACACGCGCCGCGCGTTCTCCGGCGCGTCCCAGAAACCGGGACGCTGCATCTGTCGCTCGAGCTCGATCAGGCGGGTCTGCTGGTGCGGAAGGTCAAAGATGCCTCCCGATGCCGTCCAGGCGTTCGCGGTAGGTCGCCAATGAGCGTTTGAGTTCGTCAGGCGTCACGGACCCCATTATAACATCCCACAGTGCGTCGGGCAGCCGGTTCACCACGACCCGACGAGAAACCCGAGGACCGCACTCCCGGCCCCGTGCGCGAGGGCGAGCGCCGGCACCTGCGCCCATCGCGCGCGGATGACTCCGAATGCGGCGCCGGCGGCGAGCTCCCATAGGACGGCCTCGGGGCCGCGCGCGGCGGCGGCCGCGGCCCCGAGGACCGCGCTCCAGGCCACGGCCCAGGCCGGGCCGCGCCACGCCGTCGCGGCCGCGAACACCACGCCACGCAGCCACCACTCGAACCCGAGCCCCACGATCACGACCTGGGCGACGGTACCCGGCCACCACCCGCCCGGGGGCGGCGTCACCGCCATCGCGCCCCCGTGCGCGGTGAACGCCTGCGCCGCGATCCCGACGATGAGCGCAACCGCCCCGAACGCCGCGGCCGCCGCCGGCACGAAGCCCGGGCCGAACCCGACGTCCGCCGGCCTGCGCCCGCGGCTCAATACCGCGGCCGCGACCAGCGCCGCGAGCGCCGGCAGCGGAA